>PWUG01000027.1 GCA_003562605.1 Syntrophomonadaceae bacterium
GTGAAAGTTGCCTTTGGCCTTACAGATCGGTAGGATTTTACAGAATCATAGATTCAAGTAACAAGGATATTACAGATCATGAGTATAAATGAAGTAGTTATAATTGAACGGGAAGCGTCTTCAAAGAATATTTGCAGCGCTTCCCGTTTGACTTGTCTGGGGCTTTACCACCTGTGTATAAACTATTTCATTATCTTTTTCAGCAATAAAGTATAAAGAGAAAGGAGGAACTGGATCATGTATGCAAGGGTAAATACAATTCCGGGAAATCACGTAAAACAGGTCCTTGAATATCTTGACAATGTCAGCGATAAAGGATTCGAAGAAATGAAGGGTAGCTTTGTCCTGGTTGATGAAAAAAAAGAGAAGGTAATGACAATCACCCTTTGGGAATCAAAAGAGAAAGCGGAAGCTACTCTGCCGGCTGTCAAGGAAATATTAAAAGGAGTAGAAAAGATTACCGGTTGGCCTGTTGAAACTGAAATGTATGAAGTTGCTGATCAGACCTAATATTAGCACAATTAACATAATATAGAACAGGGTTAATCGAAATAAACTCTTTAGGTTAGCCCTGTTTTGTGCTGGCAGTTTGCCTGCTCACGATAACCCCGGTTAAGATTTTCACTCAGCCAATGTGAAAAATCCCGGAGATATTCAGACGTATGAATGGCAAAAAGATATGAAGTAATCAAGCATGCTTAAAGAAAAGGTTTTCGATCAGGCAAATTGAAAGATTAACCGGAGTAAGTTTTAGGGTTATAAGAGGAGGGCAGCAGGTGCTGGTTAGTTAGTCCTCCTGCGATATAATTACATGATCATCTATATTGCTATACGAAAGTACGGCCCTGTTAATTGAACTATTTGCAGGGAAAAAGTCATCGGGTCATAAATTGTTAGAGTCAGGTGAGAATGATAATATGTTGATTGGCCGTACATAGAAAGGCCGCCCCTTTCGGGGCAGCCCCCTTTTTAGAGGGTGAATTTAACTATCAGGGCCGGATCCAGAACCCTGAAGGTGAAAGACTCAGCAATGAATAGCCTGACACTTTGGCTGTCGTGGGCTTGATAGCCGATAGAAAAATCGATACCCAGGTTTAACTCCAGATCTTCGTGGTCATAGGGAAGCAACAGTGCGCCATCAAGAGCGGGGGAGAAAAGGATATCCCCTTCGATTAACTCCCTGATCTGCTTGTAAAGAGGGTAAGTGCCTGCTTCATGGTTGATCTGGTGCCATGCTTTTTTACCGGCAACCAGGGTAAGGGGTGGGGTGGCAAAGTTATCCTGCAGAGTGAGAACTCCGTCTGTAATGGCGTCCATAATCGAAGAACCGTCCTGGCCAAACTCCAAAGTCTTGTCGGCAGCCTGACCAAGGCCCTGAATATTACCTTTTCCATAACCATTATAGATGGCGTTCTCTTCAAACAGCGCCGCTTTCCTGGCCGCTTCTTCCAAAGGACCCAGGTCTACATCACGGGCTCCCCTGGTTAAATTATCCATCTCCCAGCGGTCAAGGGTAAAGCCGGTTCTGGTTTCAACTAACGGTTTTACCTTGAACAGGCCAGTGCAGACCTTTTCCGAGTCTTCCTCCAGGATTGACAACCGCCCTTCGGGTATTACAGTATGGTTCAACCCCTTAGGGCCATCTACCCGTACAACCTTACGGGCGGTAAGAATACTTTTCAAAACCTCGGTTGCCCTTTCATCTATTCCATGCCAGGCTTCTTCCGTTAAAGGCGCCAGTTGGCGTTTCAGAAAATCCATAGTTAATCCTCCTTTTATTTTTTCAGGTTGCCCAGGTTCAGGCTGTCCCCGGCCTGGTTCCCACCCTCATGGTGTTCACTTTCCTCTTCCGAATGGCCGATGGGGCCATCAGTAAACAGGTTGTCTCGCAGCTCTTTGTCCCAACCGGGCATATTTCTTCTGAGCCACTCCAACACCATGCAGACATGTTCAATTTCTTCGTCCCGGTTGTGCTTCAGTATTTCTTTCAGTGCGTCATCATCAGAAACGTCTATCCTTTGATGATACCAGATTACCGCTTCCACTTCCTCCTTGAGGCTGTGAAGAGCACGGACGAAGTCTTTTGCTTCTGTACTAAGCTGGTCTGTTGGTTCCACGTAGTTGGACACTTGGCTACCTCCTTACGTAAGTGATTTATACTCATATTATAAGCATATAACAGGATCTTTTACGGGTCAAGGGGAAAGCAGAATATTGAGTATATTCTGCCTTAAGGACTTCAACCGGGATGGCTTTCCAAACGCATGGTGATTTTTTAAGGCTGGCCTTCCGCATTAAGATTATTTTAATAAACTTCAAAAAGCGGAAGGTACCAGCCAGGCAGTCTGAAATATTGCCCGACACGAACTTTCACCTGTTTCAGGTTGACCACCGCTTAAAAATCATGATACTATTGTTCAACATAAATAATACAATATTGGAAGTTTTAAAAAAATGTACAAGTTTAAGGAGGAAAATCTTCTGGAAACCGAATTATTTAATCTACGGGAAAAACTGGGTGAAATATCCGACCTGGACTCCAGCCTGGCCCTGCTGAGCTGGGACCAGCAGACCTACATGCCGCCCAAGGGGGCAGCTGCGCGCGGACGGCAGCGAGCTACAATTTCTGCCCTTGCCCACCGGATGTTAACTTCGGCAGAGATGGGCGAGCGGCTGCAGCGCCTGCATGAACGTAGAGATGAACTGTCCGACGGTGACAGGGCACTGGTGGATGTTGCGATTTACGATTATAAACGAACTGCCTGTCTCCCCGGAGACTTTGTTGAAGAGCTTGCCATGGCCCAGTCATCAGGCTATGAAGCCTGGGTTGCATCGCGAAAAGATAATGACTTTTCCTCATTCCTGCCCAACCTGGAAAAACTAATTGACCTGGCAAAACGTAAGGCTGAATATCATGGGTATGAAGGCTCCTCCTATAATGCACTGCTTGAAGATTTTGAGCGGGGGATGACGGCGGAACAATTGGATAGTATATTCGGCGAACTGTCCCTGCGCCAGAGCAAGCTGGTGGAAAAAATTACTGCCTCATCGAACCAACCTGACATAACCTGGCTGGACCGCAAGTGGCCGGAACAGCCTCAGCTTGATTTTACTTTGCTGGTGCTCCGGGACATGGGTTTTGATTTCGAAGCCGGCCGCCAGGACCTGGCCGCGCACCCTTTTACAACCAGCATTTCACTACACGACATAAGGCTGACTACCAGGACTTCCCGGGACGAACCTTTTTCCTGCCTGACCGGGTCTATACATGAAGGTGGGCACGGTTTTTATGAACAGGGCTTTAAGGAAAGTGATACCCGCACACCACTGGCCAAAGGTGCATCGTTTGGGATACATGAGTCCCAATCGCGAACGTGGGAAAATATTATCGGACGCAGCCTGCCCTTCTGGCGGTATTATACTCCACTTTTTTTAAAGCACCTGGACGATGGCCCGGCTAAAATATCAGCAGACCAAATTTTCCGGGCTATTAACCATGTTCGCCCCAGCCTGATTCGTGTTGAAGCTGACGAATGTACCTATAATTTACATATTATACTGCGCTACGAAATCGAACGCGCAGTGCTTGAAGGCAAGATGGCTGCGAGGGAGATTCCTGAAGCCTGGAATGCCCGGATGAAAGAGCTGTTGGACATTGACGTGCCCGACGACTCTTCAGGCTGCCTGCAGGATATTCACTGGTCAATGGGAATGTTCGGCTACTTCCCTTCCTATGCGCTGGGTAACCTTTATGCTGCGCAGATGTTCAAACAAATCGAAAAAGATCTGCCCAACCTCTGGACTGAAGTTGAAGCGGGGCAATTTAATGGGCTTCTCGGATGGCTGAGGCGAAATGTACACGTCCACGGCCGGCGGAAACTGGCTCCCCAAATAGTATATGACAGTACCGGCAGTGAGCCATCCAGCAAACCCTACCTGCAGTACCTGGAAGCAAAATATAGTAAACTGTACAGCCTGTAACAGGAGATAGAGACAATAAATCATGGTATTATTGGAGCAAGGGTTAAGAAAATTCCCAAAGTTTATTTAACCTGTGTCATAGTGACAGGCCCTGTATTGCGGGGTGGTAAATGATAATGGTCAAAAACATATTTTGGATAGGGATTATTTTGGCAATTTGTTTCAAAACAAAAAAACCGATGGAAAGGGGAAACGAGAATGAGAACAGTGTTCATTGTATTAATGATACTGTTAGCCCTGGCTATCACTGCAGTGGCAGTGCTCAATAATGAAATTGTCACTTTAAACTATCTTTTCGGCCAGGTGGATCTGACCTTGTTTGCTGTAATCCTTGGTTCTAGCCTCGCGGGCATATTGATTATGGTCTTTTTTGGCATCTATCGCAGTATCCATAACTATATTAAGTCTGAAAGTGAACGCAACCTAAAAAAAGAACTGCAGCGCCGCGTTAAAAGCCTTGAAGATGAAAAGAAGAAGTTGCAAGATGAGTTAGATAAGCTTCAGAAAGAGCGCGAAAAAGCTGCTGCGAAAGAATACGCCGAACTGGAAGCTGAAAAGGAAAAATTGGAAGAAGAACTAAACAGACAGAGGAAGGAACGTGAGGATGCTACAAAAGAGCAAGCTGAATTAGGGGTTGAAAAAGAAAAATTGGAAGAAGAACTAAGAAAACAGCAAAAAGAACCTGGTAGTTTAGAAACACAGGATGATATTGCAAAACCGCCGAAAAAAGGTTTCTGGGATTTTTTAAAAAGATAGCAGCTGTTCTTTTTGCTAGGATTCCTTTTACCCTACTTGCCGGAATGGCTGATAATGAATGTTTTCAGTGGTAGTATTCGCAATAGTGTCTACCCGGCTTCAGCTTATTCCGAGTTAGTATTGGCCTATGGTTTAGAACAGATTACCGGGCGGATGCGTAAAGCCCAGATATTGGGTCGGTTCCGCAGCGTAATTGATTCATTTGCCGCGCCCGACCCGGATACACTGACTATAGCGGTTATGATAATCGGGTCAGATAATGATCCGCTGGTTGAGCCTGTTTTAAGGTCAGAGTTAAAGGTTACCTATCCTTCAGCTGAAGTCTATACCTTTAACGAAGCGGGGCACTTCCCGTACTTAAATCAGGCTGAAGAATATATAAGAATTATAGATGAATTTTTTTTAATCAGTAGATATCTCAATTGAAGCATTTACGAGGCATATTTAAATATTGGAAACACGTTTTACCAGCGGGGTATATTTCCGCCGTGGTGAAATGGCCTGGTAAGCAGGCCTGATAATCTTGTTGGCATTGACCATCTCTTCCATGCGGTGGGCCGACCAACCGGCAATACGGGCTATAGCAAACAGCGGGGTATATAATTGCAAAGGCAAATCAAGCATATTGTAAACAAAGCCGCTGTAAAAGTCGACATTTGCGCTTACACCTTTATAAATGCGCCTTTTATTGCCTATTATTTCCGGGCCCAGTCTTTCTACCAGTGAGTACAGTTCGAATTCCTCAATACGGTTTTTCTCTTTTGAAAGGTTCTCTACAAATTTCTTGAAAACATTCGCCCGGGGATCAGAAAGTGAGTAGACCGCGTGCCCCATGCCGTATATTAATCCCGCACGGTCAAAGGCTTCCTTATTTAAGAGCTTTAAAAGATAATCAGCCACACTTGATTCATCTGTCCAGTCGCTAATGTTTGTTTTCATGTCCTCAAACATCTGTACAACCTTAATATTGGCGCCGCCGTGTCTTGGTCCTTTAAGCGACCCGAGCGCCGCCGCAATGGCCGAGTAGGTATCTGTGCCTGAAGACGTGACCACATGTGTAGTAAAAGTTGAATTGTTACCACCACCATGTTCGGCATGCAGAATAAGAGCCACATCAAGAATCTTTGCTTCAAGCGCAGTATATTTTTTATTCGGACGAAGCATTCGTAAAATATTTTCCGCCGTCGAAAGTTCAGGTTTAGGAGGATGAATGTAGAGGCTCTTATTATCGTGGTAATGACGATAAGCCTGGTAACCGTAGACAGAAAGCAAAGGGAATAATGCTATTAGCTGCAATGACTGACGCAATGCGTTGGGCAACGATGTGTTATCAGCTGTATCATCATAGGAATACATCGTTAAAACACTGCGGGCAAGGGTATTCATCATATCCTGGCTGGGAGCTTTCATGATAATATCGCGCACAAACCCCGTAGGCAGCGTACGATACTCGGCAAGAATACCGGTAAATCTGTTCAGATTCCGGGCATTAGGCAGCTGACCAAACAATAACAAATAAACCACCTCTTCAAACCCGAAACGGCTTTCCCTTGTTAACCCATTAACTATTTCTTCAACATCAATACCACGATAATAAAGTTTACCTTCACTGGGGTGCTCTTTTCCATTAACATGTTTCGATGAAATAATTTCTGAAATCTCGGTTAACCCGGCTAAAACACCTTTACCGCTTATATCGCGAAGTCCTCTTTTTACATCATATTTATCATACAGGGTGGGATCAATTTTACTATTAGTTTCACATAAAGCTGAAAGCTCAGATATATCTGGGGTTACTTTGGAAATCTTGTTACTCATTCTCTCGATCACACCTTTCGACATTAGCTCTATCTACCTGACATCACAGATAAATACTATTTTTCATTTTCATCCAGGGCATATTAAAAAGCAGCCACCTTCATAATATACTAACATGATATAATAATTGAGAAAATAACTATTTTAAACGGAGCTCAGTTCAAGATGGACTCATCCAGTTGGTACTCAAAACTGAAAAAACCTAAATGGTCACCACCAGACTGGCTCTTTGGCCCGGTATGGTCTGTGCTTTATATTATAATCTTCGTTTCATTCGGAATAGTATTTTACAACGCATTTACGGGTACGCTTCCCCTTGTTTTGGCATTACCATTTGCTCTTAATCTTGTTTTTAATTTCGCTTTTACTCCTTTGCAGTTCGGTTTGAAAAGCAACCTGCTTGCAGCTGTAGATATAATTCTTGTTTTTGGTACGCTCACCTGGGCGCTGGTTAGTATTTATCCTTACCTGCCCTGGGTGGCATATGTAAATATCCCATATTTACTCTGGGTTTTATTTGCCTCTGCACTGCAGTTAACAATTACATTTTTGAATATCAATATATCTTTTCGTAATATAGCCAGATAATTCTCATAAGCAAAAATACGATTTCTACGAACGTTTTCTGTCTGCCTTAGTATGCCCAATTCGATAAGTTAATTTACGGCATTAGCTGTAGCCTTATATTTAGTCCTGTTTCTTTTTAAAAAGTATGAAATGTAAATAGTTTCATAGCTAAGGATCTTTTTTACGATCAGATTTCTTTGCTTCAGGGTGAACGGGGCCGGCCGGTTAAATTATGGTTACTTCTGCTTATCTTCATATTA
Organism: Syntrophomonadaceae bacterium; assembly: GCA_003562605.1. The sequence continues at coordinate 7,383 of PWUG01000027.1, forward strand.
TTCCATACTTTGTGGATTTAATGGAAGATAAAAATTAAACAGCTTTGATTGAACTGCCAGTTTAAATAACTTAAGACATTAAAATGATCATTTATTGCCTGGAGGTTTTAAAATGAATCGCTATTCAAAATTTGAAAAAGTATTTGATAAAACGGTAGCTTCAAAGCGGGTTCACGAGAGTATCTGCTACATTGAAAACAGTGCGGGCGATTTTACCTGGAGTAAAGGGTACGGGGGAAAAGAGCTTACAATCGCAGATCTGTTGTTTCAAAAAAGTGGTCTTCCCGACTGGTTTTTAGATGGCAAAAGTTCTTATGCCAAGAGAATGGTCCGGGAAGCTTTTCAATCAGGCCCTGTTTGAAGCATTAACACCATTCAACAGGTTGCAAATGTCTTTTTACCCTATCAGCTATGCCGGTGGGTTTATATTTTGTCGGGGATGTAAATCAATTTGCTTCACCTGCGATCCCTGTTCGTTTAGTCATGAAGCTTGCCTTGGTTATTGTCATTTCCTTTGCAGAGGTTAAGAATTGGTTTAGCCGGTTGACCCCAACCACTAACTTCAAGGTTTTTTTGAAACGTGCAGACCTGTTGATTGGCTTAACAGGTATAGTATAATTAGGTTAGTGTAACTTTATTCTAATAGAGGAAAGGAAGTATTATTATGTTTCATATGTGGGACTGGGGATTTGGGATCGGAAATATCTTGATGCTTTTCTTCTCGTTTTTTGTTATTGCAGTAATTGTAGTTGTCATAGTAATTGCAGTAACTTTCAATAAACAATCCCAGGGCAACTCGACCGTTGTAAAAGCCGAGCATGACAAGGCTGTGGAAGAAGCAAGAGAACGCTATGCCAAAGGTAAAATTAACCGCGAAGAGTATAAACAGATTATGGAAGATCTGAAAGAGTAAGTTGCCCTATTTTTAGCTACGATCAAATCTATCAGGCAAATTTTACTTAGCAAGAAAAAGGCGGGTTATTGCAACTTGGTGTTAAATGATATAAGGATTACTGACCCCATACTTTTTTACTTAATTGCCTTGAATATTCTCTTATACTGGTAGGGAAGGTTATTTATCCTGGCAAGATAGATTTCATCTTTAAAATAACCTTTGTCTTTTAGAAAAGTATCCTCATAACTGTATTTTTCGGTATTCCCTACCTTATGAAAGCCAAGTTTTCTGTGAAATTTTATGGATGCCTTGTTTTTTATATCCAAAGATTTATCTTCATCATATACACGGGTAACTATCTCAGACATCACATACTTTTTTTCTTTTTCCAATAATAACTTGGCAAAAAGCCTGATTAAATTATAGGCAACCCTTTTTTTGCCCAGGGTTTTATCAACAGATATTTTATCAATAACCCCGAAACTGTTGAATTTTTCAATGCTTGTAATACCGAGCTTTTTTAAAGCGCTGTCTATCCACATTATTTTGGTACCGTTTACTCCGCTCAAACCAGGTCTTTGCGTCAACCATTGATCGCTGTCATAACCATGCAGAAACCCCAGAATCCCTTTCCTGGTCTCGCAAACCAGGAATATTGAACTAAAAATATTGTCTTCTAGATCATCTTTTATTTCCGGGTGGGAAGTATAATGATCAATTAAAAATCCTCTTGACGACATTAAATCCGGCTTGTTTTCAAGCTGCATTTTTGAAGCAATCCTGTAGATGTCGTCTACATCTTTAACGCCTGCTCTTCTGTATATCTCATTTTTATTTGATATAGAATCTTTCTTTTCTGCCTCACTGTTTCTTTCGGTTTGCATAGTCGCACCTTTTCCATTTTCTAATAACCAGGCAACCCCATATATTTAACAGGAATTCAGCGGCGTAAACCAGGGGGTTCTTGTAAGTCCCCCTGTGTTTAAACCGAATATATCCAGATCAAATCTAAAGTCAAACCAAGCTCTTAGCCCATATTTCGCAGGTCCA
>PWUG01000122.1 GCA_003562605.1 Syntrophomonadaceae bacterium
CCTGAGGCTTCCTAACGGTCTATCTTATGAAGTGCTGGAGACCGTTGGCGAAGAACCACTGGCTGATCCTGAGAAATCCCTGCTGGAATCCCTGCAGAGTCCGATTGCCTCCCCGCCGCTTAAGGAAGTTGTCAGAGCAGGAGAAACTGTCTGCCTGTTAGTTAATGATTCAACAAGGTTGGCGCGCAGTGAGTTTTTCCTGCCGCTGTTAATAGATGAACTGGCGCAGGCCGGAATAAGCAAAGATGCTATATTCATTATTTTTGCCAACGGTACGCACCGCCCTTTGGACCCTGCCGAAATGAATAATTTAGTCGGTGAAAGGGTCGCCAAAAAAATAGCTATGTTTAATCATGACAGCAGGAATTATGAAGAGTTAAGCTGCCTGGGTGAAACATCTTATAAAACCCCCGTATATATCAATAACAAAGTCCTGCATGCTGACCGCCGTATTTTAACGGGTAGCGTAGTTCATCACTATTTTGCCGGATATGGAGGCGGTAGAAAAGCTCTTGTTCCCGGCGTCGCCGGGTGGGAGACTATTAAAAAAAATCATAGCCTTATGTTCGATGAGCGGGCCTGCAGCGGCAGGTTGGATGGCAATCCTGTTCACGAAGACCTGCTGGAAGCAGCGCTGATGGTCGGCGGCGATTTTTTATTGAATACCGTCCTTGATGAAAATAAAGATATCCTGGGGTTTTTTGCCGGCAACATGATCAAGGCTCATCTTGCCGCCTGTCACATGGCTGACAGGGTCTATGGTGTAGAGATCGATCGCCTTGCAGATGTAGTGATCGCCTCATGTGGTGGGTATCCGAAGGACATTAATCTCTACCAGGCGCACAAGACTCTTGATCATGCCATGAAAGCTGTAAAAAAGGGTGGTGATGTGATCTTGCTGGCTAAGTGTTCTGAAGGGATTGGATCGGATGCTTATAAAGATTGGATCAATAAGTGTATGCCCCTGCCTGAAATGGAAGAAATGCTGCGAAGTGAATTTGCCCTGGGTGGGCACAAAGCTTATACAGTGGGCCAGCTGCTGCAGCAGGGGCGGGTTCACCTGGTTTCAGATCTTGATCCCGAAGAAGCCCGCCATTTTGGTTTTACCCCTGCTTCGTCCCTCGAAGCAGCCGTGGCTGAAATATACCAAAAACGGAAAAACCTTCTAACTTATATTATCCTCCAGGGGTCAATTGTACTACCAAAACACAAAAAAAGATAATGAAATACAGTAACATACACTTAATCAGGCTTATGTTTACCTATTTCCCAAAACATGGCCCAACTTGTTATTGTGCAGGCTTGCTTTAACCCGTATGCTTAAAAAAGCAGCCAGGGCAGTTTTGAATAGATCCGGAGCCAGGAAAGGGACAACCCCGGTTAATATAACCTGGGTAAAATTATAGCGCATCATCAAACCTAGTTGGATGCCGCCGAACAAGTATATAAAACCGAGAGCAATAAGCATAGCGCCTGCAGTCCTGCACGCCGTAGGTTGGTCAACTTTTTCCAACATCCACCCGGTTAAATATACTGCAGGTATAAAGCCCAGAAGATAGCCTCCTGTTGGACCTGCGAGCATGTACAGCCCACCGCGTGCCAGGGAGAAAACAGGTGCACCGGCCGCGCCGAGTAAAAGATAGGCGATAATTGACAGAACCCCGGCCCTGCTGCCCAGGAGCGAACCTGCGAGCATTACTCCAACCACCTGGCCGGTTAGGGGGACGGGACTAAAAGGGAGGGGAATTGCTACCTGGGCTAAAACTGCAATTAAAGCTGTAAAGAGGGCACTCAGGGTTAATTTTCGCATCAGTAGATTATTAGCTCCCTTTTTTTAAATGAGTTCTCCGTAATTAACAGTATGGATATCACCATCTTTATCCTGGAGCAGCAGCGCCCCGTTTTTGGCCAGGCCTAAAGCTTTCCCCCTCATGGTTCCGCCGGGCCAGCATACGGTAACAGTTTGACCCAAAGTCGAGTTGTTTTTTTCCCAGAGTCGAGAAAACGGAGAAAACCCTTCTGCAAAGAAAAGGCGGTAAGCTTTTTCAAGTTCATCTCTGATTAATAAAAAGAGTTCGGTTCTGTTAAATAGTCTTCCTGTTTCGATCAAAAGCGAGGTAGATTTTTGTCCAATTTCTGCCGGAAAATCAGTTTCCAGCTGATTTATATTTAAGCCGATGCCCACGATCAGGTAGTTGATCCTGCCGAACTCTGCTTTTATTTCAGTAAGGATGCCCCCAAATTTCTTTTTCCCGATCAGGAGATCGTTAGGCCATTTAACCTGGGCCGGCAGTTCTAAACGGGTTCTAAAAAAATCAGCCAGCACGGCTGCTGTAACCAGGGTAGACGGCGACGCATCGAAGTAACCCGAGTCATCCGGCCGCAGAAGCATTGAAAACCAGAGCCCTGTTCCCCGTGGCGAGAACCAACCGCGGCCAAGACGGCCGCGCCCTTTTTTCTGCTCTTCAGCGACCACTGTGCTGAAATCGCGTGCACCTTCTCCGGCAAGTTTGTGGGCAACCAGGTTGGTCGAATCTACTGCCTTGTAATAATATATATTTTTGTTTTCAAACCTTTGCAAATCAAGTAAATCAGGCATCCTGTCATGCCGGTTACCACCCGGGATTTGATTTTCTATCAACCTTTTTACTTTTAAATTTTCAGTTTTTTTCATACTATCACCGGCCAGAATATTTTGATAGAATAATAAGGGAGCTAAGCGGTATTGTCAACAGCCCGTGAGGGCTATATATTGCAGTGTCTGCCATTGAAGAAAAAAAGACGCAGTTTATGAAAACTGCGTCCAGCAATATATATAAAAAGAGGGGGTCAACTCGATTACATTATAATACTGTAACATTACAGGAATATTACAAACAGATTATTTTTTAATTACATTTCTCATTAAAACCTCCTTAAAGGAGATAATGATGTATACGGCTGCTGATTTTATGATTAAAAACCCAAATGGTGTTGGAAAATCGGCTTCAGCATTAGAAGCAATTGAAACCTTGCTTGAATCTGAAGAAGGTGTTATCTGTATTTTGGAAGAGGGCATCAGGAAGAATATCATCACCCCCTTGTCTGTAGCAAATGCTGTTAAAAGAGATAGAGTCACGCCTGCTTCAAAGGCGGCTGACCTGGTTATCGAACCCTGTCCTGCGGTACAACCTGGTGCCGGATGGGATTCCTTCTGGCCTGATCTGAAGGTGCACGGAGCCCTGGCAGTTTTCAATGAGCAGGGGGATATCGTTGGTGTAGTGACTACGGGTAGCATTTTTGCTCATATGAGTTGTAAATCCGAGGAACTGGAGAAGGAGCTTGCTGCGGTGATTAACTTCTCTTCCGATGAGATCCTGGTTGCAGACGGTAATGGTAAAATTCTTCGCGCCAATGCAGTTTTTGAGGAAAATTTTGGTATTAAACTTTCGGAGGTGCTCGGCAAAACAGTAGATGAACTGGAAAAGAAAAAAATATTTTTTCCTTCAGTGACGAGACTCGTTATTGATAATAAAAGTGCTCAGACGGTAATTCAGTCCCGCAGGGACGGGCGTAAATTGCTGGCGACCGGGACTCCTGCTTTTAACAGGGACGGTTCAATTTTCAGGGTAATTGTGAATACCAGGGATATAACGAGGCTCAACAAGTTGAAGCAGCAGTTGGAAGAAACTGAATTACTCAAAAATCGCTATCAACAGGAGTTGGTAGAACTACGCCAGGGTTACATGGGGAAAAGTGTTATTGCTGCTTCCAGTGAAGCTATGTTGGAATTGGTAAGGGTTGCAAAGAAGATTGCAGCTGTCGATTCAACGGTTTTACTGACAGGAGAATCGGGTTCGGGAAAAGGGATGATTGCCCGCTACATCCATCAAAGCAGTCCGCGCAGTGAAAAGCCCTTTACTGTTGTAAACTGTGGCGCTATCCCTGAGAATCTGTTGGAGAGTGAGCTGTTTGGTTATGCGGGCGGCGCTTTTACAGGGGCTCGACGTGAAGGCAAAATCGGCAAACTTGAACTGGCTAATGAGGGAACACTGTTTCTCGATGAAATCACCGAACTGCCCCTTAACTTACAAGTCAAGCTTTTGCATGTTATCCAGGAGGGTTTAATCAGTCCCATCGGCGGCACCCGTGAAGTAAAGCTTAACCTGCGATTTATTGCCGCAACTAACCGGGACATTACCAGTCTTGTTGAAAAAGGAGAATTTCGGGAAGATTTATTCTTTCGCCTTGATGTCATCCCGTTACAGGTGCCTCCACTGCGCGAACGCAGGGAAGATATAAAACCTCTTACAGAACAAATCCTTGAAAAATTGAGCCGCAGATATTCTCAGCAGAAATATTTTTCGCCTGAAGCTTACAACTATCTTGAAAATTATCACTGGCCCGGCAATGTCAGGGAACTTGAAAACCTGATAGAGCGGATGATGATTGTGGTCGATGATGATGAGATCGGTGTCCATAATCTACCCCGGCATCTTATGGGCAAGAGTGCTATACATATGGATAAAAAGCTGGTTAAAGGGTGGCCCCTGCCGCCGCTTAAAGCAGCTCGTGAGAAACTTGAAAAAGAGTTGCTTGCTGAAGCTCTGCAATACTGCCGGACAACCTATGAAATTGCCGAAGCCCTGGAAATTGATCAGTCAACCGTTGTCCGTAAACTAAAAAAATACAACTTAACCCGGCCTGATCGGAGCCGCGGTTGATATTATACTGACGCGGTTTTAGTTATCGGGGAAGGCTTGCACAATGCTCTTTTAATGTAAAAGCGCATCAATCGATGTTTTTTTGCATCAAATTTGTTTCCACTATATCTTCCCGGTATTTCCAATTACAATACAATTAAATTATATGCTTCACCTTAGCGTAATTATGTCTGCAGCTGCCGCATGTTCATCTATAAATGAACCTGGCACCACTATTGCAATATATTAAATGAAAGTTAAAGATAACAAGCAGAAAGGGGATTGCTGGATGAGTGATAAAACTGGACGGCCGGTTTCGTTCGAACCGGGATTAAAATCTCAGGAATTGACTAAAATGCGCGATCTGAATGTAGCTCGCGGCATCTCGTCTGTTATGCCAGTATTTGTAAAAAAAACACAGGGCGCCCTGGTCTCAGATGTCGACGGTAACGAGTTTATTGACTTTGCAGGTGGTATCGGTGTGGTTAACTTTGGGCATAATCATCCCGCTGTCGTTGAAGCGATTAAAAAGCAGGCAGATCAATACCTGCATACCTGTTTTATGGTGGCCATGTATGAACCATATGTCCAGTTGGCTGCTAAGTTAAATGAATTCGTTCCAGGTAATTTTCCCAAAAAAACTGCTTTATTTAACAGCGGTGCCGAAGCTGTGGAGAATTCGATTAAGCTGGCCCGCCGTTTTACAAAAAAAACGGCTATAATTTCTCTGGAGGGTGCATTTCACGGCCGGACACTAATGGCGATGACCCTGACCTCAAAAGTCAGGCCTTATAAATACGGGTTTGGGCCCTTTGCCCCTGAAGTCTACAAAATTCCGGCTCCTTATTGTTATCGCTGCCGCTTTGGCCTTACTTATCCCGATTGCGACCTGTATTGTGCCGGATACCTTGAGCAGTTCTTTGCCGTGGAGTGCACTGCCGACAACGTAGCTGCTGTTATAGCAGAGCCGGTGCAGGGTGAAGGCGGTTTTATTGTGCCTCCTCCGGATTACTTCAAAATTCTTCACGAAATATGTCGGCGTAACGATGTTCTCTTAATTCTAGACGAGATCCAATCCGGATTTTATCGCACAGGTGATCCTCTGGCCAGCTATCATTACAAGGTAACCCCTGATCTGATCACCATGGCCAAATCACTGGCCGGTGGTGTACCTATAAGTGCACTTACCGGTAGGGCCGAAGTTATGGATTCAGCGGGGCCGGGTGAAATTGGCGGCACTTATGGCGGGAACCCTCTTGGCTGTGCAGCTGCCCTGGCCGTACTTGACGCTTCTGAAAAAGAACAAATTGGTGAAAAGGCAAAAATAACCGGTTCAGCAACAGAAGACAGGTTAAAAAAGATGAAAGAAAAGTACACGTTAATCGGAGACCAGCGCGGCCTTGGCGCCATGCAGGCAATTGAACTTGTCAAAGACAGGGAAACAAGGGAACCTGCACCTGAAGCAGCGAAGGCTATCGTAAAACGCTGTCATGATCGTGGCTTGATTATAATTACTGCAGGTATTTTCAGCAATGTTATCAGACTGCTTATGCCGGTAAACATCCCTGCCGATTACCTTAACCGGGGACTTGATATTCTGGAAGAGGCAGTTGCAGAAGAGCAGGGAGGCCTATAAAAAATTGTTTGGATCTTTTGGTAAAATGCTTATTATCGATTTAACAAAGTCAGATATCACTATAAAAAATCTTGACTCTGATATATTCAAAAACTTCCTGGGTGGTAAAGGTCTGGGCAGTTATCTGCTTATGAAAATGCTTCCACCGGGAGTTGATCCACTATCTGCTGATAATGTTCTTATTTTCACCACAGGACCGGCAGTTGACACCGTTCTGGCACCTGCAAGCCGCTATGGCGTTTTCAGTAAATCGCCGGCTACAGGTTTTTACTCCGAATCCTACAGCGGCGGACACCTTCCACCATTAATGAAGCGAACCGGTTACGATGCGATAGTTATAACCGGGGCTTCTCCAAAACCCAGCTTCATCAGTATAACCGAAGATGGGGTAAATTTTTATGATGCCGCAGAGATTTGGGGCCGGGAATCTTACGATGCTGAAGAAGCATTAAAGAAAGCAGTCGGTATGAGCGGAGTCCAGGCCCTTGTTATCGGTCCTGCCGGCGAAAGGAAAATCAGCTTCGCCTGTATCAAGAACAACCGCTGGCGCAGTGCCGGCCGGACAGGCCTTGGAGCGGTAATGGGATCAAAGAATCTAAAAGGCATTGTTTTCAGCGGCAGTGCCAAAGCCCCCCTGGCCGATGAAGAAGGGTTGAAGAATTGGAACCGAAGTTTTTTTGATCTCCACAAAGATTCACAGGCGGCACAGATGTACCGCCAAAAAGGAACTCCGGCCCTGGTGGCGATTACCAATAACGCCGGCTGTTTTCCCACCCGGTACTGGTCTGAAGGAAGGCTTGAAGGCTGGGAAAATATCAGTGCCGATTACATGCAAAACAGTATGGAAGTTAAGTCGCGCGGTTGTTACCGCTGTTTTTTTGCCTGCGGCAAGCTGACGACGGCGCTGCATGGACGTCACAAAGGGTTGCAGGTCGAAGGTCCTGAATTTGAAACCATCTATGCTTTTGGTGGTCTCTGCTGCATAACCAGTATGGAAGATATACTCTATTTAAACGACTTATGTGACCGCTGGGGTATCGATACAATCAGCGCCGGTAATATTGCCGCTTTTGCTATCGAAGCCGGTTTAAAAGGAAGGTTAAAGGAAGCACCGTCTTACGGGGCTACCGATTCGATAGCCGTTTTTCTCAAATCGGTAGTTGACGGTACAGGTGAGGGGGCATTATTCCGCGGGGGGATAAAGGAAGCAGCAGAAAAGTTAGAAATGGGAGAATTTGCTATTCATGTCAAGGGCCTTGAACCGGCCGGTTATGATCCGCGGGTTTTGAAAGGAATGGGATTGGCGTATGCAACATCTGATCGTGGAGCATGTCATTTAAGGACCACTTTTTACAAGCCGGAACTAAGTGGTATGATTGATCCGGCCCAGGTTAAAGAGAAAGCCAGGATGTTTGTAGATTATGAAGACAGGTTAAATATATACGACTGCCTGATTTTCTGCCGTTTTTATCGCGATCTGATTCACTGGGAAGAGCTGATTACTATTTTGTTCCTTTTGACCGGTGAACGATACGGTGTGGCCGAGCTGCGTGCTGTGGCCGGGCGGATCCAGACTCTAACCAGGATGATCAACTTGAGAGAGGGGGCGACCAGGGCTGACGACATTCTGCCAAAACGTTTATTGAGCGAGTCGATAAATGAAGGTAAGAACCTGATCACCCGCGAAGAATTAGATTTGATGTTAGATGATTATTATCTTTTACGGGGCTGGGATGAAAACGGAATCCCACCGCGAGAAAATTAATAAACAAAGAGTTAAGAGGAGGATTACTAATGTCGGTAGATGTTGAAAAAGGCAAGAAGGATGACAATATCCTGGTGGCAACCTTAAGCATGATTAAGCAGGCGATTGATCTGGCAGGTTTATCTCCCGAGGTATATGAGCATTTGCGAACCCCGATGCGTTTTGTTGAAGTTGCTATTCCGGTGGAAATGGAAGATGGCGGTACAAAGGTATTTACCGGTTACCGTTGCCAGCACAACAATGTTTTCGGACCATACAAAGGCGGCCTGCGCTATCACCCGGATGTCACAACTGACAGCATAAAGGCTCTTTCAATGTGGATGACCCTGAAGTGTTCACTGGTAGGAGTGCCTTTTGGTGGCGGTAAAGGAGCAGTTATTTGCGAACCGCAAAAAATGACTCAGAAAGAACGTGAAAGGATGACCCGCGGATACGTCCGTGCGCTGGGATCTATTCTTGGCCCCGAAACAGACATTCCGGCGCCCGATGTTTTTACAGATTCCCAGGTAATGGCCTGGATTGCTGACGAATACAGCAGCATCATGCGCGAACCTTCATTCGGAGTGGTTACAGGCAAACCCCTGGCTGTGGGCGGATGTGTCGGAAGAAATGAAGCAACCGGACGAGGCTGTTACTTTGTAGCCAGGGAGGCAGCAAAAGCATTCAAAATTCCATTTGAAAAGGCCCGTATTGCTATTCAGGGCTTCGGGAATGTCGGCAGCAATGCTGCAATATTATTTGCTGATGAAGGCTGTCCGGTAATTGCGGTAAGTGATGTCAGCGGCGGCCTTTACAATAAAGATGGCATAGATGTCAGTAAACTGCTCGACCATGTCGAAAGAACCGGCTTTGTTACAGGTTTCCCCGGGGCTGAGGAGATCAGCAATCAGGAATTGCTGTCCATAGAATGCGATATCCTGATTCCTGCAGCTCTCGAAAGCCAGATTACCGAAAACAATGCCAACGACGTAAAGGCAAAAATTATTATTGAAGCAGCCAACGGCCCGACAACCCCCGAGGCAGATCAGATCCTGAAGGAGAACAATGTCCTGGTTGTCCCCGATATTTTGGCCAACAGCGGCGGGGTTACAGTTTCTTACTTTGAATGGGTCCAGAACAACTATGGTTTCCGCTGGGACCTTGCTACTGTTAACAGGCGTCTCGAAGAAAAGATGGTCG
>PWUG01000419.1 GCA_003562605.1 Syntrophomonadaceae bacterium
CTGCGCGAACGGCTGAACGAACTGGACCCGCAAAAAGAGGTTATTACTTACTGCAGTATTGGCCTGCGTTCTTACCTGGCAATGCGTATCCTTACTCTGAACGGCTTTAATAGGGTTCGAAACTTGAGCGGCGGATACCGTCTCTACCAGGCATTGCAGAACGAACGAAACGGTTAACGGGATGTTCCGGAAATAGATCCCCCGGACATTCCCGGCCATTAAGCGTTAAAGTAAAACCGAAAGAGGCAAACCATATTAAGGGTTTATCCCTTTTTTAGACAATGCCTAAGGCCAGTAAAGCTGAAATCAGGTAACCTACGACAAGAGCGATACAGAAAACTGTAAAAACATACAGGAATAGAAAGCGGCGCATAAAAACAGAGCTCATAAAGATAATACCGCTGATGCTGGTCCCGGAGCCGGATATTATAAATGCTATTCCGGCACCTACCGCTCCCGTTGCGCCAATCAGCGGCGCTGCCAGGGCAATCATTGCACAATCTCCGCTGTAAACCGGAATACCGATAAGTGCACCAATGAAAATATCGAAAGGAGCCCTGGCCGCAAGGGCCTGCTCAATAAGCTGCTGCGGAACCAGGTTCCGCAACAACGCTGAAACCAGAATAACAGCAGCAACATAAGGCAGTATTTTTTTCATAAGTGCAAAAGTATGGTTCCATGCCGGTACGAACACATTGTGATATATATTTACGTTCCGGTCGTTGCCGTTAACGGCTTCCGCCGCCTTGCTGCAGCAGGATGATTGAACTGATGAACCGCAGGCAGTCATAAGAGACCTGCTTTCAAATCCTTCATTTACAGCAATCCCTTCCTTAAACATACCCCAGCGATTTCCAATCGGCTCAAGTATTGCAGCTGCTGCAAGGGCCGACGCTGTTGTAATCAGCAGATATGCCAATGCCAGAGGAAGTCCAAAAACCCCGATCAGGATCATAAAAGCAGGCATACTGACCACCGGGCTGACCAGAAAAAAAGTCAGCACTGCACCGGATGGAACACCGGCCCTTAATAAACCCAGCATTATAGGGAAAGCGCCACATTCGCAAAAGGGAAGCACTGCTCCAAGCGCAGCTGCCCTGAAGCGTCCGGTCCAGGAACGTTTTCCTGCCAGTAATAGTCTTAACCTATTATCTCCCATCCAAAGCCTGGCCGATTCGGCAAAGAATACTGCTGCGATAAGCATGGGAATTACCCGTATGACCAATTCCCCGGCATAAAAAACTATCCCATACAATAAATCTGAATTAATGGTTTCAATAAACCCTGCCATTTCTAACTTCTCCTTTGCTGCTTTTCTTCCCGGCTATGTTCAAGGGCCAGTTGTACCAGCTGCTCGATATGATCGTCATCTAGGCTGTAAAAAACCATTTTGCCTCTCTTCTCATATTTAACCAACCTGAGGCTACGTAAATAGCGGAGATGATAGGATACAGCAGCTACAGCCATATCGACAGACAGGGCAAGATCACAAACACAAAGTTCTTCATGCCATAGGGCAAATACTATTTTAAACCTGGTATTATCGCCGAGAGCTTTAAAAATATCGACCATGACATCCAAACCGTCCAGGTGCTTCCTGACACGGTCTACCTTTTCCTGATCACTGCAAAATGTTTCACAGCGGTCCATGTTGTCAGATCCTGAAGGCATTTTAACACCTCATTCCGGTACATTCAAGTATTTACACAATTATTATAACGTACTATAAAAAAATATGTCCACCCCTTTCCTAGATCTAAACCTTTCCGTTTTTTCAGCAGCTTTTTGTAATCTACCGGTTGGTAATACCGGGCAGAAAAGCAGCGGCAGACATATGGGGCAAAGGCCTGGGTATTATCCATCTCGATGCTCATCTTGATCTTTGTAATGAAATCGATGGGAACTTTCTATCCCATGGCTGCACCCACCGGCGCTTCCTGGAAAAAAATAACCTGCCGCTGGGGCAGGTTTATTTCATCGGTATTCGTTCGTTTGAAATTCAGGAGCTGCATTTTTTAGATGGCCGCCGGGCAAATATATTCACAGCAGCCGGTGTATTAGTCATCTTCGTTTTCTTCGGTCTCCTCTTCTTCCTGGTCGTCTTCCGCTTCAATATCTTCAGGGATATTCCCGCTGTATGTGTTATCATCAGGATCGCCTAGATCAATACTTGCATCTCCAAACCCGATAAAGGCACCACCCATGCTGGCTTCATTACCGGTAAAATCATTGCTCATTAGTGTAACAACAGACTCTTCATAAGCCACAAGTCCGCCGCCAAATTCAAAAGCGGTATTACCGCTAAAAGTATTGTTCCTGATTTCAGCAACGGAATTCAAAACCAGAATTATCCCTCCGCCTGAACCATCTCCGGCAGTATTGTCATTGATCATATTTCTTTCCATGGTCACAGTCGATCGTTGGACGATTAGCCCTCCACCTGTAGCGGCACTGTTACCGGAAATTGTGTTGTCTTCAAGAACCGATGTAGAATCCCCAGCGATAACCAATCCCCCACCGGCTCTTCCGGCAATGTTATCATCAATAATATTACCGGTCATGATTGAATTAGAGCCATTCATGAGGGCGATCCCGCCGCCGTCCTGCTGGACCAGGTTTTTATAAATATTGTTATTGGCTATTGTTGGCGACGACTCGTCAACATATATCCCGCCACCGCCGAAAATTACTGCATTATCAGAGATTATATTGTCGGTAATCACAGGGTCGGAGCCTTCAATAACCGCTATACCCCCACCATTTTCTTCGGTATAGTTATTATTTATCTGGTTGTTACTAATTACTGGTGTAGCGCCTTCGGATACGGCAATTCCCCCGCCGAAATTAGTTGAAGAGTTTCTCGAGATGTCGTTGCCGTCAATAGTCGGAGAAGCATCGCTCACCAGGATGCCACCGCCTAGCCAGATAGCCGAGTTTCTTCGCAAAGTATTAGCGGTAATCATCGGATCCGACTGCCAGACTGCAATTCCGCCTCCGCTCGTGGCAGAGTTGCTAATAATTTCGTTTCCGCTGATTGAAGGAGACGATTCGAAATCAACTGAAATGGCAGCACCGATATACCTGGCCCGGTTTTGCTGAAAAGTGTTACTTTCAATTGTCGGACTGGAGTTCCAAACCGTAATACCGGCACCGTTTAGCGATGTGTTGTCTTCAATTATATTGTTTCGAATAACCGGATTCGAAAAATTCAGGACAGCTATACCGCCTCCGTCAAGATCGACATGGTTATTTTTTATTACATTATTTGTGATAGTGGGAGAACTGCCCCCGGCGATAAAAATACCACCACCGAAATGACCTTCGTGAACTATCTCTCCTCCCTCATGCTCATAGATAATTGTCTCCCTGGTCCCCACTCCTCCGGCAATGGTAAAGCCTTTTAAGACGGCCCCTTCACTTTCACCATTTTGGAAACTGACCACAGAATCCCTTTTACGACCATCAATTACCGTGTTGGCCACCACTTCGGGATCTTCGGGATCTGTGCTGCGCACTGTGATATTTTTACCCAGAAAATTGATTCTTTCATAATACACACCGGGTTCAACAATAATAACGTCACCGTCTTCAGCGACATCTATTGCTGCCTGTATGGTGCGATAATCTCCTGGGACAGTAATATTGGGATTAGAGAAAGATACTACAGCCAGGACAATCAAGGCAATTACAACAAGGGCTGCTGCTACCAAACCGATTATTTTAAAACTGCGGGTTTTTCCTCCGCTGTGTGCATGCATTTTTTATGCTCCTCTCAAGTTAGAAAAAATCAAGCAGGTCGATTACTGCTATTTATTGTTCACGATAAATATCATCAGGAATATTTAACAGGTAGTTGTTATCGTCAGGAACGCTTAATTCCAGAATTGAATCAGCTGAAACCCAGACTGCACCACCGCCTTCAGGACCCATTGCCTCGTTTCCTTCAAAAGTATTACGCCGGAAGACAGGCGATGAATTATAAATCGCTGCTCCGCCTCCTAAATATTCGGATAAATTATCGCTAAAGTTATTGTCTTCTATGGTTGGAGATGAACCTTCCATATAAAGACCACCACCGGCAATAGAAGCAAGATTATCGTTAATACTATTCCCGGTTATCAGTAGTGCAGTGTTAATCGAATTAACTATAAACAAGGCACCGCCATTAGCGGCCCGATTTCTGGAAAAGGTATTATCTTCCACAATGGGATCCGATTCCTCGATCAACATGCCTCCACCGTTTCGATCAGCAATATTTCCGGTCACAGTGTTTCCTTTTATGGTCGGAGAAGAATTAACGGCTACCACAATTCCTCCACCAAGTCTCGCGGCAACATTATCAGCTATACGATTATCAACAACTATCGGCGACGAATCGGAAATAATGACCATCCCGCTGCCCATTTCCGCCCTGTTCCTTATAATAGTATTTCCTTCAACCAGGGGGGATGACTCTTCAATAAATATTCCGCCTCCCAAAAAACCGGAATTACCGATAATCAAGTTTCCCCTGATTATAGGTGACGAATCGAAAATAGCTATACCTGCCCCGAATTCGGCCGTATTATCTTCAATAATACATTTCTCGATAACCGGTGAACTGCCCCCGGAAATTAGGACACCACTGCCCCGGGTGACGGTGAAGCCGCTCAATACAGCGCCTTCCCCCTCTCCGCTTCTGAAAGAAACAACTGTTCCGCTTCCTCCGCCATCAATAATGGTATCGCCAACCACATCAGGGTCGTCGGGGTCTGTACTGCGCAGAATTATATTTTTTCCGTTGAAATCGATATTTTCCCTGTAAACTCCGACGTCAACCACAATCTCATCACCATCTTCGGCGGCATCGATTGCTTCCTGAATTGTAGCATACTTGCCAGGTACGGTTACAGCGGAATTACCGAGAACAAATAGTGCGGATATAGCTGCAGCGACAACAACAACGGCAGCTAAGCCGATAATGATAAATTTAAACCGGTTGCCGGGTGTTTTCGCTTCGCCTGGCTCTTCGGGCTCAGCTTTTTTAGGCTGTTTTCCTCTTGTATCCTCTTTAGAAATTTCGACTTCATCCTCTGAAACCTCTCCGCAATAAGGGCAAAAGTCGTATTCCTTTTTATCGTAGTTCATGCCACAACTTTTACAATCCGTCATCCTGTTACCCCTCTCAAGCTGTAAACTCGGTTTTATATTATAGTCTGTTTCAACGCAAACATTTTTGTCATTCATATATCTTAACATGTTATATGCTAGTAAAACAAGAGGTATAAAAAGCGAAATAATCAGTCAAAAAAGCCATCATTTCCTGGAAATACAGGTTGATGGCTTTAATTAACTTTAAATTATTCTGCTATTTCACAGTTATGGAAGTCAGAATTGGCCGATAAGTGCTTGGCCGGTAAGTAATAAAAACCTCTGCTCCGTCTTCTATCTCAGAAACATTTACACCTTCACCGAGAGCAAATGCCTGGAAGTACTGAATCTCGACGGATTGCCCGTCAATCTGCCCAACCATTATCCCCTGCATAACATCTCCTTCAATTGGCTCATCAACTGTTTCTATTGAATCAAGAACAGCTCTAAGGCCGGTTTCGGTGAAACTAAAGGCCACCTCTGAACCGTCTTCTATCTCTTCTACGCTGACGTTTTCACCGAGAACAAAAGCCCTGAATATTTCTATCTCGACTGACTGAGCATCAATTTGCCCTACAAAGGTCCCTTCACCGGCCAGGTCACCAACTTCACCACCCGAAGGTTCTTCAATGACTTCAATGGTAATCAAAAGCATTCTTTCAGCAACTTCCTTATAAGTAAAAGCGACCCGTGAGCCTTCGGCGATATCATCTACTATTGCGTCTTCACCAAGAGCAAAAGCAGTAGGCTGACCTTTAAAATCAATTTCTACCGAATGGCTATCGATTTGCCCATTATAGAAACCCTCACCCTGCAATATTTCATCTTCGACATGAAGAGCCTTTATGGAAAGTAGCACTGGCCGGGTTTCTTCTTCAACGTAAGAGAAAATAACTTCAGTTCCATCACTAATACCGGCAACACTTACGCCTGTTCCCAGCCCAAAAGCCCTTGGCTGTCCGTCAATTATTATTTCAACCGAGTGGCTGTCAATCTGCCCTGTCAATATACCTTCACCTTCGAGGATAACCTGTTCCTCAGTCTCGATTGCTGCCGGCTGGCATCCTACGCCCATAGAAATGGTCACCAACACAATAGCCAGCAGAATAATGATTACCCCCGCTTTTTTAATCATAACAAGCACTCCTTTCGCTTATCTTACTTACATTGACCGCTGATTATAAAGCAAGGTTCCATTTTATACAGATTATCTAACGGAAACTTCCACAACCACCGAAAAATCAGCTTTCTAATTCTTTAAAAACGGTATTGAAAAGGAAATTAAACACTGCAGCTTGAAAAGGCTCCCCAAAATCTTCTTTTTTTATTTGACTTAAATATATAGCATAATAATTGATTTGCCTATATATTATTTTTCGGCAGGATAATCAGTTTAAAGGGATGAAGGATATATCCATCCGGCAGACGAATTTAATTTATGGAGGAACTAATATGGGACAGAAAATTCGTGTAGGAGTAAGTTCATGCCTGATGGGCAACCCGGTTCGCTATGACGGTGGTCATAAACACGACCGTTATATAACCGATGTCCTGTCCGCTTATTTTGAATTGATTCCAGTGTGCCCCGAAGTCGAATGCGGCCTCCCGGTACCGCGTGAATCTATGCGCTTGGTAGGAGAGCCCGAACAACCGCGGCTTGTAACTTCCAGAAGCGGGATTGACCATACAGCAAGGATGCTCAGCTTTTGCAGCCTCAGGGTGTCCCAGCTGGAAAATGAAGACCTCTGTGCTTTTATTTTCAAGAAAGACTCGCCCAGCTCAGGTCTTCACCGGGTAAAGGTCTACGGAGGTTCCGGCCCGGCCCAAAAAAAGGGACGCGGTCTGTTTGCTGCTGCTTTAGTCAACCGCTTTCCCTATCTTCCTGTAGAAGAGGAAGGCCGCCTGCATGATGCTCCCCTGCGAGAAAATTTCATTGAAAGAGTCTTCTGTTATCAGCGCTGGAAGAGCTTCTTGAAGGACTCACCGGACTATAAAAAATTGGTTCTGTTCCACACCCGCCACAAACTTCAGCTAATGGCTCACAGTCCTATACACCTTTCAAAAATGGGCAAGCTTGTTGCTGCGGGAAAGACAATACCGCGGGAAAAACTGCTTGATGATTATCAATCCAGCTTAATGGAATTGTTGGCCCTTAAAGCAACGACCAAGAAAAATATCAATGTCTTACAGCATATCAATGGTTATTTTAAAAAATTTATCTCCAGGGACGAAAAAGCTGAACTCATCGAACTTATTGATAGCTATGCCCGTTTAATAGTTCCCCTGGTAGTACCTTTGACCCTTGTCAACCACTACATTCGTAAATACAAGGTGTCTTACCTGCTGAATCAGACCTACCTTGAACCTCATCCAGCCGAGTTGATGCTGCGCAACCATGTTTAATAAAGTTGAACTGCAGTTAGCCAATCGATTAGATTTGTGTTATTATTCAGTTTAGTAATAATTAAGATTATTTACAGGAGGCATAACATTGCCTACCGCAACTAAATCAGAGTACGGGCATTCCCTGTATGCCAGTGATTTTAAAAAGATGATCCTGGGAGCCAATTATTTTTTTGATCGGGAAAAAGAGGCAATAAATTCACTTAATGTATTCCCTGTACCCGATGGAGATACCGGGACAAATATGAGCATGACCCTGAAAGCTGCCGTAGAAGGATCCATGGCTTATGATGGGCAATCTATCGGTGAATTATCTGAAATAGTGGCATCAAAAGCCCTAATGGGCGCCAGGGGTAACTCGGGAGTAATCCTATCCCAGATTTTGCGCGGCATAGCACGTGGCCTCCGTAAAAAAGAATACATCACCCCTGGCGAACTGAGTAAAGCCTTTCAATATGGAGTGGTCTATGCCTACAGAGCGGTTTCCAGGCCGGTTGAAGGAACAATTCTGACTGTTGCCCGTGAAATGGCCCGCGGCATCAGGTCTGCAGTTCGTAAAGGCGAAAACCTCTACGACAGCATGGAGGAGGCAATTAAGAGCGGTAAAGAAGCTCTCGACAGAACAACTGATATGCTTCCAGCCCTGAAAGAGGCCGGTGTTGTAGATGCAGGTGGCTTGGGGCTCCTGGTTTTTTTTGAGGGTTGCCTCTACGCCCTTAAGCGCTCTTTCAAGGAGATCATTCCTCATAAAAGTCTTGAACACTCTGCAGCGGTTACCGGTGTTCTGGGTACAGCGGCCAATGCAACCGAACCACTTAACCTGGATTATCCTTACTGCACAGAAATGATCATCAAATCAAATCAAGGAATATTTACTGATTTGGAAACTAGACTTTCTCCCCATGGTGACTCTCTGCTCTTTGTAACCGACAACCACATCGCAAAAGTTCACATACATACTGCATTTCCCGATCTGGTAATGAAAACAGCTCTCGAATACGGCACCCTGCATGACATCAAGATAGAAAACATGCTCGACCAACACAAAGAGGCTTTCCAAACTTCTGCACCTCTGGAAAAAGCAGTTCTTTTACCGGGTCCTGAGCGACAGGAAAAAGGCGAAGCAGGAATAATTTCTGTATCATTCGGAGAAGGTTTCCGGGAAATATTTCTCAGCCTCGGTGCAGATGAAATTGTTTTCGGCGGCCAGACCATGAATCCCAATGTCAAAGATCTTCTCAATGCCGTCGAAAACCTTCCGCAGCAGTCTGCAATTATTCTTCCGAATAATAAAAATATTATCCTGGTAGCCGAACAGGTTAAAAATCTAACCGGGAAAAAGGTAGTTGTCCTTGAAACTAAAACCCTGCCGGAAGGCTTGGCTGCTTTGCTTGCCTACAACCACACTGAACCGGTAACCGAAAATGTTTCAGCTATGGACCAGGCCATAAAAAATGTTAAAACAGGATTGATCACCTATGCAACCAGGGATACGGTAATAAAAGGTATTAATGTCAAACACGGACAATTCCTGGGTTTGTCCGGAGATGAAATCCTTATATCCAATCAGAAGCTCGACCAGGCTGCCCTTAGCCTCGCTAAAGAAATC
>PWUG01000152.1 GCA_003562605.1 Syntrophomonadaceae bacterium
AGCAGGGCTTCCAGGTAGGCTATCTCCTCCATGAGGGAGCGGTATTCCTCTTCCAATTTATGGCGTTCCAGGGCCGTCAGCCTTTGCAAGCGCATATCCAAGATGGCCTGCGCCTGTTTTTCACTAAAGGAAAACTCTTTGATCAAGCCGGTTTTTGCCTCTTCCCCATCCGCCGAACTCCTGATCAAGGCGATGATCCGATCCAGGTTGTCCAGGGCCTTGCGCAGGCCCTCCACGATGTGTGCCCTGTCGCGAGCCTTGCGCAAGAGGAACCTGGAACGCCGAGTCACAATCTCTTTTTGGTGCTCCAAATAAGCCTTAAGCATTTCCCGCAGGGTCATGACCTGGGGCCTGTTGTTGACCAGGGCTAGCATGATAATTCCGAAGGTCTGCTGTAGTGGAGAAAACTTGAAAAGTTGGTTTAAAATAACATCCGGGTTGTAGCCTCGCTTGATCTCTATCACGACGCGCACTCCATCTCGGTCGGATTCATCCCGGAGTTCGGAGATGCCATCTATTCTTTTCTCGCGAACCAGGTCAGCAATTTTCTCGATGAGCCGTGCCTTGTTTTGCAAGTAAGGAACTTCGGTAATTAAAAGGGTTGTTTTGCCGTCGTCGGACCGATCCAGGTGAGTTTTCCCCCGCACTTTTATGGTTCCCCGCCCCGTTAAGTAGGCCTCGCGAATACCCTGATGCCCCAGGATGATGCCTCCCGTGGGAAAGTCCGGTCCCTGGATAAACTCCATCAGGTCTTCCCCGGAGGCCTCGGGGTTTTTGGCCAGGTGAGAGAGCGCATCGATGGTTTCATTTAAGTTGTGAGGGGGGATATTGGTCGCCATGCCTACCGCAATACCTGAAGACCCGTTTACCAAGATATTCGGAAATCTTGAGGGCAGCACAACGGGCTCATTCAGGGTTTCGTCGAAGTTCAGCCGGTAATCCACCGTTTCTTTTTCCAGGTCACGCAGCATTTCCAGGGCCAGGGGTGACATGCGCGCTTCCGTGTAGCGCATGGCTGCCGCCGAATCACCGTCCATGGAACCGAAGTTTCCGTGACCGTCTACCATGGGATAGCGGGTGGAAAAGTCCTGGGCCATGCGCACCATGGCTTCGTAAACAGCCTGGTCGCCGTGGGGGTGATACTTGCCGAGAACTTCCCCCACTAGGCGGGCCGATTTTTTATGGGGCTTATCCGGAGTCATGTTCAAATCCTGCATGGCAAAGAGAATGCGGCGGTGAACCGGCTTTAAGCCATCGCGCACGTCCGGCAAGGCGCGGCTAACAATCACGCTCATGGCATAGTCCATGAAGGATCGTTTCACTTCATCATGAAGCGCGATGCTAATGGTATTTCCTTCTTGTTTCATGCTTGTAAAACCCTCCTTCAATCTGTAGCTCCATCAGCCCAAAATTTGATTATAAATAAAAAATCTTCGTTACCAAGCTTGCTCAGGAATGAACCCTTGTTTCCCTGCTTGCCCTCAGTCACGGGACTTACAATCAGGTTTGTCGCGGTGTTCGGGGTTTCAGGCAGCCTCAAAAAGCCCCTCGCCACGCTCACTCAAACATTTGAGCATGAATGAATACCGACCCTGCTAAATATCCAGGTTGCGCACACTTTGTGCGTGGGTTTCGATAAAATGCCGGCGTGGTTCTACTTTGTCCCCCATAAGGATGTTAAAAATCTGGTTGGCCTCCAGGGCATCTTGCATATCTACCTGGATAATGGTTCGAGACTGGGGATTCAAGGTGGTTTCCCAGAGCTGATCCGGGTTCATCTCACCCAAACCTTTGTAGCGCTGAACCTGGGTTCCTTTACGATCATGCTGAGACATGAAGTGATCAAGCTCTTCTTCCCGGTAGAGGTAAATGCTCTTTTTACCCTTGGTCACTTTAAAAAGCGGAGGTTGAGCGATATAGATGTTCCCCAAAGAAATAAGGGGCTCCATATACCGGAAGAGAAAGGTAAGGAGCAGGGTCCGGATGTGCGAACCATCTACATCGGCATCGGTCATAATAATAATTTTATGATAACGAAGTTTTTGGATATCAAAATCGTCCCCGATACCTGTTCCCAGCGCCGTAATCAGGATGCGGATTTCTTCGTTGGCCAGGATTTTATCCAGGCGAGCCTTTTCCACGTTAATGATTTTTCCACGCAGCGGTAAAATTGCCTGAAAATGCCTGTCTCTCCCTTGTTTCGCCGATCCACCCGCTGAATCGCCCTCTACCAGGAAAAGTTCGCTCTCTGAGGGATCTTTGGTGGCGCAGTCAGCCAGCTTACCAGGCAAGTTGCTGACCTCCAGGGCATTTTTCCTGCGGGTCAGTTCCCGGGCCTTGCGAGCCGCTTCCCGGGCCCGGGAAGCCTGCAGGGCTTTTTCACATATTCTCCGGCTAATTGATGGATTCTGTTCAAAAAAACTTCCCAGTTCCTCGGCAATAATGTGCTCTACGATGCCTCGAACTTCTGTATTGCCCAGGCGTGTCTTGGTTTGACCTTCAAATTGAGGGTTGAGGATCTTCACGCTGATCACCGTGGAAAGACCCTCCCGGATGTCTTCTCCCTGTAAATTATCCTGGTTTTCCTTGAGGACTCCCAGGCGACGGGCATGATCATTGACCAGCCGCGTAAGAGCGGTTTTCAGGCCGAGTTCATGGGTGCCTCCTTCCTGGGTCCGGATGTTATTGGCAAAGGAGTAAATCGTCTCGTTAAAGCTGTTATTGTATTGCAGGGCAATTTCTGTAACGCAGTTTTCTTTTTCCTTTTCAATGTAAATGGGCTTCTTGGGGAATGTTTCCTTGTTCTGGTTGAGAAAGGAGACAAAGGACTGTATCCCCCCATCGTATTTAAATATTTCTTCCTTTTTTTCGCTCCCGCGGCGGTCTTCTACACTAATGTGGATCCCCTTGTTAAGAAAAGCCAGCTCCCTAAATCGCTGGGTCAGCAGTGGGTAGTCGTATTGAATATGCTCAAAGATCTCCTCATCCGCCAAAAAGGTAATCTGGGTCCCTGTGCTGGCCGCTTTCCCCCTTTTTTCCAGGGATGTCACCGGGAATCCCTTTTCATAGCGCTGCCAGTATCTTGCTCCGTCGCGGCAAACAATCACTTCCAGCCATTGGGAAAGGGCATTCACAACGGAAATTCCAACACCGTGAAGCCCCCCGGCCACCTTGTATCCTTCGCCGCCAAATTTGCCCCCCGCGTGGAGCATGGTCAGAACCACTTCCAGGGCTGGTTTTTTTTGCTGCGGATGTTCTTTCACAGGGATGCCTCGGCCGTTGTCGATAACGGTGATGCTGTGATTTGGGTTAATAATCATTTTGATGCGGTCACAGTAACCCGCCATGGCTTCATCAATACTATTATCAACCACTTCAAAAACCAGGTGATGAAGGCCCCTGCTCCCGGTAGATCCAATATACATACTCGGCCTTTTCCTGACAGCTTCCAGCCCTTCTAAAACCTGGATCTGGTGCTCATCATAAACACCCGCTTTATTATTGTCCATTTCCCGACCTCCCAAATACCTTATTCCTGAATATTCTTTTCAATTCTTTTTTGTAGCGTGACAGGTGATATAGGCGATTGTAAAACCTTTTTTGTGGTTATCACAAATGAATTAGCGGATTTTTTATTGTCAGTGGGTTCAGGACTTTCAAAAAAATGTTCAAATAAACGGTTGTTGCCGGCGCTATTTTTTAATTTAGCGTCAAAAATGCCAACTAAGTCCGTGAGAGCAACAACTTTGGAATTTCCAATATGCAAGAACACTTTTTTATCCTCCTTCGCTGCTTGTATGGGGGCAATCAAAGATCATGATTGTGAAATATGTAGGCTTTCAGACCCGGGAAGGGTTTCAACGCTTTTTCGAGATCATCCTTTGCTACACGGGTCGGATCCTTCTCTTCCAACAAGAGGACATACCGCAGCGCCAGGCGCTGAAGCGCATTTCGTTTAGTCTGTTCCGGGATAAGAGTGCTGGCATAAATTTGTCGTATCCTTTCGGCATAACGCGAGATAAGCAGACCGCGGCATCGTTGGAATATTTTTACCTCAAGATGGGGGAAAAACGCTTTCATCTCGGGATACCCCATCCAGGGCCTCTGGTGCAGCTTGGAATGAATGGGTTTCCTCCAGCCTTTTACATGATTGTCACACAAGAAGCAGAGGTTGCCGCGCCGTTCGTTTTCAAAAAAAGGAAATCCGCAGATTTCACAAAGTTGGGCCCCGTTTTCTACCTTTTCTTTTTGATAGATAAATGATTTCTCCAGAAGCGATTTGATGATTGTTTGCAGAGCATCGGGTGCCTGGAGAAGACATCGCTCGATGGTGTCTTTCTGCTGGGGGCTGATCCATATATCGGCCCGCCTTTGGGATGGTGAATTCTTGCCTCTAGAAAGCGGAGATTGTTCTTTCGCTTGTTTTTTGATCCTATGCCCCTTTTTTTGGGCCAGGGGAAAATCCTCGTTTCGGAAGCGAATGTCTTCAATAACTGTTTCACCGGCGGCCTGATTAAAATCTTCGATGATTTTTGGTTTTAACAGCGTGAGATGATGCAGCCAGGCACTATCCTTCACTTCGATAATCAGTTTTTTTTCTCGAATCGTTACAGGTCTGGTGTGCCTGGAAATGTGATAACCAACAACATTATACCATGTATTCAAAAAAAAATGCTTCTCCAACTGTATTTTTAAGCCGCTATTTCCCAGATACCGATCCAATGACTCGCCGAAGCGTTCCATTTCGTTCATATTTCTTTCACCTGTCCCTTCTCCACCGACAGGAAATAACAATTGTTGAAGCGCGTCAAAAAATTATCCATATATTTTTCTTTTCGTGTTATGGTAAGAAATACCTGCCCGGCTCCTTCAAAAAGTGAATAACACTTCTCCCGGCGAATTTCATCCAGTTCAGAAAAAATATCATCCAGTAAAAACAGCGGTTTTTTTCCCATATCCTTGTAATATTGTATCTGCGCGGCTTTAAGCGCAATGACAATCCCCCGTTGTTGCCCATGAGAAGCAAACCGCCTGGCGTCACGATGATTTAATAAAAATATCATATCGTCTTTGTGGGGACCCGCCAAGGAAAAGCCCCTTTCTCTCTCCTGATCTTCCACGCTTTCTAATTCTTTCCAAAATATTTTTTCAATGGCCTCAATATTTTTCAGGGACAGGGAAAAACCGGGTAAGGATTCATAACCAATTTCGAGATCTGGTTCGTGATTAAAGAGACGTTGGAAGTTTTCTCCAGCCAAGCGGTTCCAGGTGCGGACGAATGTCCCTCTGCGCTGGATCAGGCGACTTCCAAAGTAAACGATCTGTTCGTTCCATGGACGCAGTAATGAATCCAGGGGTGTGGCCGGGCGACAGGTTTTAAGTAAACGATTTTTTTGAAAGAGGGCTTTCTTATAACGCTGCAGGTAACCGGTGTAAAGGGGATCCCCCTGGCCAATTTCTTGATCCATGTATTTCCTTCGTTCCTCGGGCCCACGACGCACTAGCTCTAAATCCTCCGGCACAAAGAATACTACGGGAAACAATAATTCTGACGAGAGATGACGTCCTGCCCTGCCGTTGGTTTTAAAAACCTTGCGTTGTTTAGCCGTTTCATATCCTACTTCCACTTGGTACAGGCATTCTTCTAAATACACCAGTCCTTTCAAGTAATAATAAGGACTTTGCCAGAAGATCAGATCGCTTTCTCTGTTCGTTCTGTAAGATTTTCCAAAACAGAGACCATAGATAGCTTCCAAGAGATTACTTTTACCCTGCCCGTTAGCGCCCTGTACAATAAAAACACCCGGTTTAAATATTAACTCCTGGTGCTTATAATTACGAAAGTTCATCACCTGCAGGCTTTTAAGATACAAGTTAACACCTGCCTTTTTGACAATCTTAAAGGGACTAATTTTCTTTTTTATCTACCTTAATCGGAAGAACCAGGTACCGATAACGGGCTGCATCCCCTTCGGTGCCAGCGTTAAAAATACATGGCCCTAAATAACCATTAAATTCAATCACAACATCTTCTTTGGTAATAACCCGCAGGGGATCTAAGAAATAACGCGCATTGACGAGTATTTCCTCCAGGTCATCACCTTCTTTTTGAGTTAATTCCAATTCTTCCTCCATCCTACCCATTTCCGAACCCGCTTTAACTTTAATTACATGATTATTTACCTGCAAAGAAATCATATGATTATATCCCTGGGCTAACAGTGCGGCACGGCCAATGGTCTGTTCCAATCGTTCTTTATCAATGACAACGCGTGTTTGATAATTCACAGGAAATACATTCATTAAGTTAGGATATCTATCTTCTAAAAGCCTCATATAAAAAGTAAACTGTCGATACGTAAAAATAATTTCATGATCCTTAAAATATCCATTTACCTTCTCTTCGCCCTTATCAATAATTCGCAACAGTTCATGCAAACTTTTTCCTGGAACCAGCAGGCGAAAAGCATCACCCAGTTCTTCCATAAGCACTTGCTGTTGTAAACAGGCCAACCTGTATGTATCCGATGCCAGGCAAGTCAGTAAATTATTTTTATCCTTTTCCATGAGAATTCCTCGAAAAGGTGGTTTACTCTCATCACTGGAAACGGCAAAAATAACTTTTTTAAAGATATTTTTAAATTCATCAGGCTGTAAAGATACTTTGGTCCAATTCTTCCACGTGACCTCCGGTGTAAAAGAAGGAAACTCCTGGCTGTTCATCCCGTAAAGAACAAATTTTGCTTTTCCACTATTTATTTCCGTCCGATAATTTTCTTGGTCCACGGTAATTTCCACTATAGGCGAGGGAAGCTGGCGTAAAATATCCACAATTTTAACGGGTAACACGGTACTGCCTTGATCTTGAATATCAGCGTCCTTATTCAATGATCGAATACCTATGTCCAGGTTTGTGGCAGAAAACGTGAGTTCATCCTTCTCTGCTTCAAGTAAAATGCCGTTAATTATGGGTA
The DNA here is from genome assembly GCA_003562605.1 of Syntrophomonadaceae bacterium. The sequence continues at coordinate 6,975 of PWUG01000152.1, forward strand.
AAGTCGAACGGACGGGCACAGCTCGTTCAACAATGGAAAGATTTTCTAATAAACTGTTGCAGTTGGCCCTGATGTGCATGAACGGTCAACTCCGTTTCCTGAAATCACTTACTTTTTTATCCACCCTTTTCCGATATCTAAGATTTATTATAAGTATTTATCTAAATAAGTATCTAGATATAGTAGAGTGTTGAAAAATGTGGATAACTAGCGCGAGTGGTGGTTGGAATGATATTATTTTTTCACAATAGGATGTGCATAAAGAGAGTTTTTTTTCCAAAGAATTCACAGCTCCTGCAATCAATCTTGGGAAAAGAATAAAAAGACACAAAAAAAGATAAATTATCCACAGTTATTTCATGGTTTATCCACAAATATTTATAGAATATAATTTAAAAATATGTTCATTATATGTTCAGTAATTGAGTAGTTCTTTAATTTCTTTAATAGAGCGTAATATTTTATCGTCCTTCGTTATGTCTGATAGGATTTTTTTGTGTGAATGCATGACCGTCGTATGATCTTTACCACCGAATTCTTCTCCGATTTTTGGAAGAGATTGTTCCGTTAATTCCCGGCAAAGATACATGGCGATCTGGCGGGGAATGGTCACGTTTTGTGTTCTTTTTTTTGATTTCAAATCATCGGGGTGGAGATTAAAATATGAAGCTGTTGTATTGATAATAGTGTGAGCAGTTAAATTATTTCTTTTCTTGCTGGAGAGAAAATCTTTCAAGGATTCTTCTGCCAGCCTTAATGTAATTGGCTTATCTTCCAGGGAAGCGTAAGCGATGATACGAATGAGAGCGCCTTCAAGTTCCCGGATGTTTGTCTCGATTTTTTGAGCAATATACAGGATTACTTCATCAGGAACAAAAATTCCTTCGTGGGAACTTTTTTTCCTGAGGATGGCTATACGTGTTTCCAGGTCTGGGGGTTGAATATCGGTAATTAAACCCCATTCAAATCTTGAACGGAGGCGGTCTTCTAAAGTAGGAATTTCTTTTGGAGGGCGGTCACTGGAGATCACAATTTGTTTGTTGTTTTCATGAAGTGCATTAAACGTGTGAAAAAATTCTTCCTGGGTCTGCTCTTTTCCAGCCAAGAATTGAATATCGTCAATTAGTAAAACATCAATATTCCGATATTTATTCCGGAATTCGATGGTTTTATTGTCTCTAATCGAGTTGATAAAGTGGTTGGTGAATTTTTCAGAAGAGAGATATTCAATATTATTACTGGTGCCATGAGAGATAACGTAATGGCCGATTGCATGCATGAGATGGGTTTTACCCAGTCCCACACCACCGTATATGAATAGAGGGTTGTAAGCTCTAGAAGGTGCTTCGGCAACGGCCAGGGAAGCGGCATGAGCGAGCCTGTTACTTCCGCCGATGACAAAACTTTCGAACGTATATTTAGGGTTTAACCAGCTGCATATACTTGAAAGATCTTTCTGGTTGATTGGTATGTTGTGAGGTTTAGAAGACGAAGGATGACGAGCATGGTTTCTGGTGTTATGATGTTCTTCGAATGGCGGAAAACTGGTGTTTTGTGGAGTGACAAAGTGAATTTTGCAATCCAGATCGCTTACTTTTTGCAGGATAGAAGAGATGGTTTTATGGTAGTGGTTTTGTAACCAATCGCGGGTAAACTCATTGGGGACTTCTACAATAATGGTGTTATTTTGGAAGGATAAAGGGCGGGTTGTTTTTAGCCAGGTTTCGAAACTGGGTTTACTGAGAACTTTTTCCATTTCCGACAGGACGGAGCGCCAAATTGATGATAACTTTTCTTCCATAAAAATACCTCCAAGGGATTATCCACAAAAAGAAAAAAGTTTTCCACATTAATTGTGGAAAAAAGTGTCACCAAAAAAGAAAATGAAAATTATCCACAAGCATATCATAGCAAAAATATAGAGGGGGTGCAATATAAATCCATACTTAAACAAAGAAAAGATATAAAACTTTTGTATTACTTGAATAATTGTAAAAATTATGTATACTGTTGCTTGTATTTTAAGGAGAACGCTTTCATTTAACTGCATTTATAGCTAGCCCGTTC
>PWUG01000045.1 GCA_003562605.1 Syntrophomonadaceae bacterium
CTCCGCATACGCTACGCTATTCGGAGCGACGCGCTATACAATGATGATCATAACCGTCAAGAGGACAGCGAGCATGAGCGAACGCTTAGTCGTGGTACTGATATTGTGGTTGAGTGTGATGATACCGGTCTGGGCAACAGAACGGGTGGCGTTAGTGATTGGCAATAGCGCATACACTGCGGTGCCGCGTTTGAATAACCCAGGCAACGACGCGCATGATCTGGCCATACGTTTGCGCATGTTGGGGTTTAGTGTTGAGGAAGCCTATGACCTGGATGAGCGTGGAATGCGCCGCTCACTCCAAACATTTGCGCGTAGTACGGATGGGGCTGAGGTGGCGCTGGTATTTTTTGCCGGACATGGCATTGAGGTGGACGGTCAGAATTGGCTGATTCCGGTAGATGCTCATTTACAGAGTGTCCATGATGTAGAATTCGAGGCCATTCCTTTGGATCTGGTGCTGCGTTCCGTCGGGGGAGCACAGCAATTGCGCCTGGTGATCCTGGATGCCTGTCGGGATAATCCCTTTGCTACGCTGATGCAGCGCAGTGGGGCGTCACGTTCCATTGGTCGAGGTTTGGGACGGATTGAACCGATAGGAGGCACACTGGTTGCCTACGCGGCTCGTGATGGCACCACGGCTGATGATGGACGCGGGCGTAACAGTCCATTTACTCAGGCTTTGCTGGAGGTGCTTGAAGAACCCGGTGTTGAGATCAGCCTGCTGTTTCGCCAAGTGCGGGATCGGGTATTGCAGCGCACAGGCCAGCGCCAGGAACCCTTTACCTATGGTTCGCTGCCAAGTACCGCTTTGTATTTGTATCCGCCCCATATTGGCTCGGAGGTCAAGGTAGCTGAGGCTCCCGTCTCTACTGCGCTGGGGGTGAGCGCCGATGCGTTGGAGTTGGCATTTTGGCAAAGCATCCAGAGCAGCCGTGATGCGTCCGACTTCGAGGCTTACCTGCGTCGATACCCGCAGGGTTCTTTTAAGGAGCTAGCACACAACCGGCTGGCTGGATTACGTTTGCAAACAGATGCTTCTGAAATGGGTGACCAAGTTCGTCTTGCGATTCGGGTCACTCCGGCAGATGCACGCGTACGGATAATGAATATTGTGCCAACATACCGAGAAGGGATGAGACTGGACCCGGGACGGTATGACATTGAGGTGAGTGCGCCTGGCTACCGAACCTATAGAATGTGGCATGACCTAGATGCGGGTGATCAGGTGATTGAGGTAGCACTTCAGGCGCAGACCCCCGCATCGGTGCAGATCGACGCCTATGCCCATATTACTGGCCCAAGTTTCAATTGTAGCGCCGCAACCCAACCCGTCGAAAGATTGCTGTGTGATGACCGTACATTGGCGCACATGGATGGTGTGATGGGCGCTTTGTACCAGCAGTTACGCCAAAGAATGAGTGGTGCCGACCGGCAAATATTACGCCAACAACAACTGGCTTGGATCAAATCCCGAGATGACATCTGTCCAGTTACTCTGCGGGAACTGAGCCATGGTCCCGCCCGCGATCATTCGGTTACCTGCTTACAGGGTATGATGCAGAATCGCGCCGATCAGCTTAAAGTTATTTTGGAACGAACACCATGATATCTCGGCTGTTCTTCAATGTGTTATTGGTTGTCTTCAATACTGTCGTCCAAACGGTTCAAGCATCTCCAGACGTTACGAGTTGCCAGAATTTTAAAGTTGCTTTAGATATTGGGCATACTCTTAAAGACCCAGGAGCGATCAGTGCACGGGGACAGTCAGAGTTTAGTTTTAATCTAAGGCTGGCGCACGAGATCCATGCCGGTTTAGCGTCTGCGAATATTGAGTCATTTTTGATCAATGACGATGGCGCTATTGTTTCCCTAGAGGATCGTACCGTATTAGCAGCGCTCGGAGGCGCAGAGTTGTTTGTTTCCGTCCATCACGATTCAGTGCAGCTTCATTATCTTTCAGAGTGGACAGTGGATGGTCAAATTCATCGTTTTAGCGACCATTTTAGAGGTTTTTCACTGTTTGTATCACAACGTAACACGGCCTATCCTGAAAGCCTGTACTTCGCCACCTTGCTTGGCGAACACCTGATCGCGCAGGCACTGACACCTACGCTGCATCATGCTGAGCCTATTCCAGGTGAGAATCGTCCTCTATTGAATGAGCAATTGGGTATCTACCGATTCGACAACTTGTTTGTTTTACGTACCGCAACCATGCCTGCCGTTCTGTTCGAGGCAGGAGTCATTGTGCATCGTGATGAAGAACTCGATCTGTCCGATCAAGACTATCGTGCCCGCCATGTTAACGCGCTAGTTGCGGCCGTACATGATTTTTGCCGGTGGGTCGAGAGTACCAAGTTCGATCTTTGAATTAAGTCAGTCCTCATGGCATCCATTGGATGACTTGGTCGGAGCTATTTCGATTGACGGGCTACTGGACAGTTTCGAAATGGGTAACTGTACACTTTTCTGTTTCAATCCATCCTTATTTTTCCGCAGTTGCGCTTAATCATTGCTTTCTGGTAAACTTTTTGGGAATGGCGATACGCTATGGCTAAACTCTAAATTTACAATAAAAACACGACTTGCGCAGTGCAAGCCATATCGTATTTAACAGCTTAATTTAATTTAATTGAATTCGAGTGCAAAATGCAAAATTTAAGAATAACTCACTCATTACAGTGCATAGTTTGGGCAGTTATACTGAGCCTTATGGTGGTGCTGCCAATTGCTGCAGACACACCGATACAGGAGCCGGTTGACCAGTCACATGCCGAAGCCTTAGAAGCATTGGCCGTTCAAGAGCGAATAACTGTGCGTGCCCTGCGCGCTTGGGATCAACTTCCTCCCCCCTTTATTAGTCTCGCCCTAGCCTTACGGCCTCACGGTATTGATCTGTTGGGTGCGGATCGGCAACAAGTACAAACTTGGGCTGACCAAGCCCAGGCTGAATGGCAAATGCTGTTAGGCGAACTGTCGTTGTCCATGGAAGAGGCCGGTCGAACCCAGCCTCGTTCCGGTTTTTTGCACAGTTATGCGACAGAATTACAAGCTTTAGCAACGTATATGGCGCAATTTGATACGGCTGATGTGCCCCCTAGTGTTGCGTTACCAGACCCCGAACCCACATCACCTGTGTCTATCGCCGATCAAGTGATTGCTTTGCTCGGCCACTGGGGGCAAACCGTTGAATCCCATGATGGCCAGCTCCATATCCTATTACCAGGAGCGCAGCGCCTTATACTACGAGAGCCACCTCAAGTGGAGCTGTTAGATCAGGGCAGTGTCCAATTAGATTTACCACTGAGTCTGATACTGGCGGTGGACATCAGCCCCGGCATGGAACCCTTGCGGATTGACTTGGATACCGTCACCGTAAAGTTGACACCTTTAACGAGCGATGTATGGGCATTTGCTGTGACGTTACCTGAACAGTGGCTCATTCGTGATGAAAGCTCAGATACGCCTGTCGCCATGCTGAATATAGCCGAAAGTCATCTTATTGGAGAATGGACAGGTGATCTCCAGTCGACCCCCTTGTGGGCAATGGAATTAACCGATCTGGAACTGCACCCATTAATTGATGACCTCAGTGCTTACCCATCAGACGACCCACATCGTATCCAAGTGGATGGGGTACGATTCTCAACCTTGCCATCTGCTGACACCCATAGGCCGGTTCACCTTGAGCTTGAAGGTCTAAAGATTTATAACATTGATAATCATCCTTTATTGCAGCTTGGCGTCCTGCGTTGGACTTCAGAACAGACAGAGCACGTTCCTTGGCAGTGGGCTATTGGTCATCCTGAAGTACTACAGGCACAACTCCGCGACAGCCAAGGGCGTATCGGGTTTGAATTCACCCTAGAAGATCTCGTTGTTACGCCAACTGCGCATCAAGAAGATGTCTCGGCGTCTGATGTACTGCGTCTCGCACAAGCTGAACTATTAGGTTCACTGCTTATTGACCGTGGTCAAATCACTGAGGCGAGGCTCACTCATGGTATGGAAGGACTCTATTTTGACCAAGGCAGTACGCTATTTATCGATCCAGACCTCTTAACCTTGGATGCTTTCCAATGGTCAATGACTGTACGACGTTTTGACCTGTTACACGCACTCGATTCCCTATTGATAGGGTTCGAACCGGAATCGGGTACAGAGTTAGCGCAATGGCTTGATGGCTTGATCGGTGAAATTGAGTTCAATGTAACCGCTAACGGAGTGCAGCGTAGCTTAATGGGTTCGACCTCGCAGGGTGATGAGCCGACGGTCTTGAATGTGTTTGCTACACAGTATTCGATGTTCAATGTATTGTTTTCAGATCTAGATACCCCAGCACTCAGTGCCAGCCTAGCGTATCGTCATCAAGGTATGAGTGCAGCCGACCCTTGGTCAGCAGGAGGGCAATCTTTGGATGCGACCTCGGTAGCCTCGGACAATGCCTTACCGATACCTCACACGGCAGCAATGGAAGTGCAACTGTCACGTTTGCCACTGGGTGCTTTACTGCAACTGATGGATACCTCTGTCAATCCTGATGCAGTAACCGCACTGTTATTGGCTCATAACACGCTACTGGATTTGCCAGAAATACACATAGAAACTGACGACGGTGGGTTAACTTTTCAGGGTAAAGCGGATGTGACTTCCCAGCAAGGCGCTGAACCAGAACGCGCCACACTAAGAGCGGAATTGATGATACGCAACTTAGACACCATGCTTGGGCGAGTGTCGGGTATGCTTAGCCCAGAGGAACAACAGGGTGTTGAAATGGCGGCTACATTCCTACGGATGCTGGGCGAAGAAAAAACGTTACCCGACGGAGAACAGCACCACTATTTTCTTATTGAGGCGGATAGTTCGGGTGGTATTATGGTAAATGGAGTGAATGTGCAGTCTTTATTGGGAGCCCATTAGTCGAATGTTGCTCACCATACGCCGTTTTATGTTTTTTAATGTAAAATAAATCCAACTATCGAATTGCACGGTCAGTACTGTGTACTCAGAGAGGTTTACTGTCATGCCCCAGCAACGCTGCTCTGCTTTATACCTAATTATTGGTGTGATCTTATTGTGCTTTGGGGGCTTAGTCGCCCATGCAGATTTGGATGCCCTAGAAGGCACCCATGGTCACAATCCCTTAGCGGATCTCGATGCACTAGAAGGTACTGCAGGGCATGAATTGCTTACCGATGAGGCGGCTGGTCTAGAGTGCGATGGCGTATCCCCATGTAGAGAGCTGGCGACCCAGCAACCGCTGCGAGTGTTACCTCGTCCTTTCGCGCATATTTATCGGGAACGCCAGCCCCATGAATCCGCGATTGTACTGGCTAATATACCAGCATTTCACCCCCTGTTTGTCTATGAACGCGCTCAAGTCAATTTAAATCATCCCGTAGAACCTCAGGGTTGGTACCGGGTGGGACGGACAGCCAATGGTGCTGAGGGGTGGATGCAAGCGAGTGATGTGCTGGAATGGCGTCAAGCGTTGGTCGTGTCTTACACCCATCCCGGTGATCCCATCGAAGGGCGGCGACCGGTGCTGATGTTCCGTGACCAAGAAGCCTTGGCTGAGCTTATGGATGATTTTGACAGAGCGGGGCAAGCCGAAGCTTTATACCGCAGCATTGCGGCTAACGATATTCCTGAACAACTGGTGAGCATGGAACCACAGCGTTTTGTGGACATCACACGGCAATTTTATTTATTACCGATTCTGCAATGGGAGCAGACCCGGATCGAGGGCGATGATGTTCGCTTATTACAGATCGCTGCGGCTGTGCCACAGCAACGGGGAGCCGATACCTTAGCGGATGAAAATTATCGCACCCAGGCTCAAGTAGAGCGTGGTGTGCGGGTTGAAGGTATGGCCGAAGAAATTAAAGTTGACATTGTGTTTGTCATCGACACAACCCGCAGTATGCAACCGTTTATCGATATGGCGCGTGACGCCACACTGCGTTTGGCTCAGCGATTTAGCCGCGAAACCGGGGATCGGGTACGTTTTGGTTTAGTGACTTTCCGCGATTCCATCGAAGTGATCCCCCAACTTGAGTACGACACTCGCAATTGGACTCCAGAATTAGTGGATGCGAATACTTTAGCGCATTTGCTTGAACAAGAGGTTCGTGCGACTACCGTAGGCAGTTTGGACTACGCCGAAGAGGTGTTTGCTGGCGTAGATACCGCCTTGCGATCCAACTGGCGTGATGGGGCATTGCGTTTTATGGTACTGATTGGTGACGCCAGCTCACATCCACGGGGGCATCCGCAGAATATTACCGGCAAGGATGAAACGGATTTACGGCGCGAGGCTGATGATCAACAGGTGCATCTGAGCGCTATTCATCTGCTTGATCCGCGTGCCACGGCAGATCATCCCATTGCTGAACAACAATTTAGGCATTTGGCAAGAATACGCGGCAGTGACTACCAGTCGGCTTATGAATCCGTTGACGCTTTTGACGAAGCCGCTTTCAATACCTTGATCGATAATGTAATCGGCAGCCTGTTTAACCGCTTAGCCGAAATTATTGGAGACACTCCCGCCACCGAGGCTGCGGATTTACCCCCATTAAGCCCAGTGGATACCATAGAGCAACTTTGGGAGGCTGCCTTAGTGGAATACATTGGACGCTCAGCTCAGCCACCTAAAGATGTGATCGCCTGGGTATCAGATCGGGACTTGGTGTACCCCATTGATCGTGCATTGGATGTCAGGGTGTTAGTCACCCGTGAACAGCTCAATACGTTGGCACAAGCGCTGGATCAGGTAGTACAGGCCATGATGCGGGCAGAAGTGACTCAAATGCAGTTTTTTGATGCCTTACAGAATGTTTCAGGCCAAGCGATGAAACGCCCTGAAGATTTGGCGCAAGCACAACGTCTAGGTGACACGGGGTTGCTGCCTGCCTTTATTCAGAATCTGCCCTATCGCAGTGCCATTTTAGCGTTGAATGATGAAATGTTTGCCAGCATGACTGTGGAGCAACGCGCCCAGCTTGAATGGAGTATTTTGGCTAAGCTTGAACAGTATCGAACAATCAACGAACAGGTGGATGCTTGGTTTCGGATGAACGATCAAGATCCTGATCGCGATATGGTGTATCCCTTGCATTTAGATTATCTGCCCTGAGTCGGGTGCGCCGAGGAAACGCAGGCGATGATTTATCTGGAGGGTGCGTCTAAGCGTTTGACTCGTGGAGAAAGTTGCTTCGAGCTCCAGATACCTACTGTGCACATTGAAGCGGGGCAACTGGTTGCTTTGGTCGGGTCCAGTGGTTGTGGCAAAAGCACCCTGTTAGATATGTTGGCACTGATTATGGCACCAACGCAGTCAGATCGGTTTGAACTGGAGGTGACTGCCTTGGAAGTCCGCTATGACGTGCGACAATTGTGGCTGATACGAGCTGAGGCGCAATTAGCGCGCTTACGCCGCAACTATTTAGGGTACGTATTGCAAACGGGAGGGTTATTACCTTTTCTTTCTGTAAGGGATAATATCATGCTCCCAGCGCAGATTAAGGGTGTTGCTGGAGCTGAGCAACGACTTATGGCGCTAGCCGAGCGAGTGGGTTTAAGTGGTTATCTTGATCGACTGCCGGAGGACTTGTCCATCGGACAGCGTCAACGCGCTGCTATTCTAAGGGCGCTAGTCCATAGCCCACAAGTGCTTTTAGCGGATGAACCAACCGCTGCCGTTGATAAGACTCAGGCACACAATATTATCGACGTCATGCATACATTGGCTGAGGATGCTGCGGTGGCTGTAGTGATTGTGACTCATGATATCGATTTGGTTGCTGATCGGGCCGATTTGACCTATACATTTCATACTGAGCAAGTGTCGTCACATCGTACTCGCTCGGTGTGTTACCCATTGGGTCATTAGATATCGTCAATTCCGCCTGTTTGAAGGTAGGACTGGTATAGGCACACTGAGTTGACTAGAAAAATAAGCATTAAGCCTTTGCAGGTCATACCGGCATTGGCGTTGGCTAATCTACGTTATGAGTGGATTGTCAATCTGTGCTTGGTGATTGCCTTGGCAGCGGTGATTGCACCGCTCTTAGTGTTGTTGGGGCTGAAAAACGGCACCATCGAAACCCTGCGTTATCAGCTTGTTGAAGACCCTTTGTTTCGCGAGTTACGCCCCGCACAAACTCGGGAATATCCACCGGATTGGTTTGCTGAAGTACGCCAGTGGTCAGAAGTGGCCTTTGTGACGCCCACGATCTTGCCTTTATCCTCCGTGATACAGGTTAGCGTGCCTGAGCAACGGGGGAGTGAACTGTTTGATTTGATTCCTACAGCCGCCGGTGACCCATTATTGCTGGAGAACCAGACGGCGATACCCCAAGCCAATGAGGTCGTATTGACCTCTGAAGCGGCACAGCGCTTGGGTGTCGTTGCCGATGACATGATGATCTTAACGGTCAGTCGAGCCAGCGGTGGACGCAGTGAACATGCCCAAACTCAAGTGCGTGTCAGTGGCGTGTTACCGCCTCGGGGAGGTCAGCTAGCACGGGTTTATGCCCCTTTAGATTTGGTACTTGATGTAGAAGCCTATAAAGAAGGCTATGGTTCGGTACAGCGGGGGTGGCCGGGTTCAACACCTGAGCCGTTTCTCAGTTTTGATGGCGCTTTGCTGGTCATGGATGAACCTCTAACGCCTATTGCCTATACCGGTTTAATTATCAACACCGGATTTAGCCGAATCCAGCCTGCTTCATCAGAGACTGTAGCTCAGGCACTAGGATTCGTCTTACCCGAGGCGCTGACGGTTTATCAGGTACTGGCACCTGAAGGCACAATCACAGCAGCCAATTTACGCGCATTGGAACAGAAGCTGCGCGGTCAGCATTACGCTCTACTGCCTTATGCGCAAGCTTTGGATATACGCGATGCTCAAGGTCAAACAGTCCACTTAACCGGCCTCTCTCTTAATGCGCGTCAAGCGGCTTTACTCGGTATCGATGC
>PWUG01000280.1 GCA_003562605.1 Syntrophomonadaceae bacterium
ATACTTCTTGAGAGTGATAGCCGGGACAGCAAAGGGCACCAGGTTAAAGGCACCGCCGGGGCTGGCTGTCAGACCCACCGCTGACCGGGTTAAAGAAGCCCTTTTTAATATTTTAGGGCCCCGCCTTATCGGATCCCTGTTTCTCGATCTTTATGCCGGCAGCGGGGCCATTGGCATTGAGGCTTTGAGCCGCGGTGCTCATAGCTGTATTTTTGTCGATAACAAGAAGAAAAATCACGCACTGATAAAAGAAAACCTGATCAAAACCAGGTTGGAAAGTAAGGCCAGGTTAATTATAGCTGATGTTAAAAAAGCGCTTGTTACCCTCAGCGGCGAAGGCGTAAAAGCAGACCTGATTTATCTCGACCCTCCCTATGACAGCCCTGATCTGGCTTCTGTTGTAAACAGTGTATTCGAACTTGGGATAATTGCCGGAAATGGCCTGCTCGTTGCCGAACATGCATACAGCAACAGCCAGTGGTCTGACAGTATAGCAACAAAGAGGCAGAAGAAATACGGTGATACCTGCCTGACCATAATCTCACCGTTGAACCGGTAATCACAACTTTTAAACAGCTACTGTTTCAGTTCCCCAATCACTTCATTAAGGGCAGTGAGGAAACGCTCGTTTTGCTCCGCAGTTCCGTATGTTACCCTGATATAGGTCGGAAAACCAAAAATGTCACCTGTGCGAACGATTACTCCACGCTTGAGCAGAGCCTTGAAAACCTCTTTGGAATCCATTTTAAGATCCAAGAAACAGAAGTTGGCTTGATCGGGTACGGGTTTGATTCCCATTTCAGCAAGGCCTTCGGTTAATTGCTTTCTACCGTCGACAACCAGGCTGCGGCTCTGATCCAAGTGTTCCCCGTCTTCCAGGGCAGCCAGGGCTGCACTTTGGGACATGGCATTCACATTAAAAGGATCGCGGACCCGATTCAGATCCTGGATAAGATCAGCCGGTGCAATACCGTAGCCAATACGCAGGCCGGCCAGACCGTAAATTTTAGAAAAAGTGCGCAGTGCGATTACCGGGAAGCCCTTTTCGATGTAATCCAGCCCACCCGGGTGGTCAGGGTCGTTAACATATTCCAGGTAGGCCTGATCCAAAACGAGGACTACTTTTTCCGGAAGGCGTTCGATAAAATGATCCAAATCTTTTTTCATGATAATAGTGCCGGTCGGGTTGTTGGGACTGCAGATAAAAACCAGCCTTGTTTTCTCATTAATCGCGCTTAAAACTGCCTCAAAGTCGTAATTGAAATCTTCTCCAACCAGGGGCACATGAACCGGAACTCCGCCCATCAGGCGGGTAACAAATTCATATTCGGAAAAGCTGGGAGTAACCATTACTGCTTCATCGCCAGGGTTGATGTAAGCAAGGGTCAAAAAAGATAATATTTCATCGGAGCCGTTACCAAAAATGAGTTGATCCGGCTGTATCTTTTTCTTCTCTGCCAGGGCCTCTTTAAGATAAAAACAATTGCCATCCGGATAAAAATGCTGGCGTTCAAGCTGGTCACGCATAGCCTGCACTGCTTTCGGGGAAGGGCCCAGTGGATTTTCGTTGGAAGCCATCTTTATAACATTTTTCAAACCAAGCTCCCTTTCCACTTCTTCAACCGGTTTTCCCGGCACATAAGGTTTGAGTAAATCGAGACAAGAACGTATTTCCGGTTTTTTCACTGTTAACTCCTCCATCCCATAATAAAAAAGCTATTCGGCCAGGGCAGCCTTTGCCCAGCTCTTTTTCCAATTACACCATAGTCTTATGTTTATTTTGCCATTACCCTTGTTTTCTCCTTCTGGTTCTGTTATAATCTCAAAATAATATCATATGAAAAGCTTTGAAGGGGAAAAACTTTGGCGGGTTATCCAGAGAAGGGCTCCAAGGCTGGAAGAGCCCCCGGCAGCCAAAGATATAAGCCACCCCGGAGCTGCTGTACTGAAAAGGCAAAAAGCCTTTAAATGCAGCCGGTGTAGCGCCGTTAATTGCAAAGAGTGGCTCAAATTAATGCGAGCAACTAGAGTGGTACCGCGGGATCCAACCCGTCTCTTAATCTTAAGAGACGGGTTTTCTGATTTTAGTTAAAGATAAATTAGCTAATGAACAGGCAGCCAGGGGAGGAAATATTGATGGAGATTAAGTGGCATTCTCATTTTGCAAACCGCGCCAAAGATATTAACGGTTCACAAATCCGGCAGTTTTTTGCCCTGACCGAAAGACCTGAAGTTATTTCTTTCGCCGGAGGGTTCCCGGGGAATGATTTTTTCCCGCGTGATGATATCTCCGGCGCCCTTTTACACTTGCTCAGGGAAGAAAAAGGGCAGGCCCTGCAATATGGCCCTACTGAAGGAAATTATGAACTTCGCGCTTTAATCGCCCAAAAAAGGCATTTCAAGGGTGAACATTGCGATGTTGATAACCTGATTATTATCGATGGATCGCAGCAGGGGCTCGATCTCCTCAGCCGTATCCTGGTAAACCCGGGCGAACCGGTATTGGTTGAAGATCCGGCCTATATAGGTGGTATGAGTGCAATTAAATCATATGGGGGAAAACCGGTTGGTATCGCAATGGATTCTGAAGGCCCTATACCTGCAGTAATGGAACAAACTATTAAAAGATTAGCTGACAAAGGTAAAATACCAAAACTTTTTTATACTGTGCCCAATTTCCAAAATCCGACCGGTGTGACTACCAGCCTGCAGCGGCGTCATGAAATACTTGCCATCGCATCCCGCAATAACCTGGTTATTATTGAAGATAACCCATATGGCGACCTTTGCTATGAAGGCAATGTGCCGGAAGACTACAAATCGCTTGATCGCGAAGGTCGGGTTATATATCTTGGTTCTTATTCGAAAATACTGATTCCCGGAATTCGCATCGGATGGATGGCCGGCCCAGAAAAGCTGATCGAAAAGATAACCCTGGCCAAACAGACGGCCGACCTCTGTTCCAGTTCCCTGGGGCAACAGCTGGTTTACCACCTTGCCAGGGAAGGTTTTATTGACGGTCATATCAAGCGCCTTATTGAATTATATCGGCAAAGAAGAGATGCCATGTTCAACTCCATGGTTAAGTACTTCCCATCCGGAGTCGATTTCAAGAAACCAAAAGGCGGCTTTTTCATCTGGGTGAACTTCCCCCGGCATTACCCGTCCAGTAAAGAACTGCTTGAAATGTCGTTAAAACATAATGTTGCCTTTGTACATGGAGAGGGATTTTCCAGTAACGGCAATGGCACCCACAGCGCTCGTTTTTCCTACAGTCAGCCCTGTATTGATGACATCATTACCGGCATTAAAATCCTGGGACAACTTTTCGGCGAAGTGGAAACAAACTGTAATCTAAAAGCAGTCGGACATTAAAAGCAGGAGACAAGAATCCAAAGCCAGAATTAAACCATCACACAGATTCACCTGGAGAGGGGCGGCCTATGCCCGAGTTGGTAATAGTTGATAGTGGAAGCGCCAATCTAAACAGTATTTATAAAGCGTCAGAGATGGTTTCCCTAAAACCCGAGGTGTCGGATAACCCCGGAGTTATTGCCCGGGCTGAAGCTATCATTTTCCCGGGTGTGGGGTCTTTTGATCACGCCGCGGCGGCTATCAGAGAAAAACAGCTCACAGAGGTCCTGGTTGAAGCAATAACAGATGGGAAACCATTCCTGGGGATTTGTTTGGGTATGCAGCTGCTTTTTTCTTACAGCGAAGAATCGAGAAGCCTTGAAAATCCGCCCCAGGGCTTAAATGTCATTCCGGGAAAGGTTAAACGTTTTTCCGATGACCTGCCCGTTCCACATGTCGGTTGGAACATGGTCAAACTCTTGAAAAATCATCCCCTTTTTGACAATTTAAACGGCTCCTACTTCTACTTCACCCATTCTTATTATGTACAGCCCGATCAAGCAAGCCATACCCTGGCCCTGACCGATTACGGATTTCCCTTCACCGCGGCAATTGCTGACAGTAACCTGATGGGAGTCCAGTTCCACCCGGAAAAGAGCGGGTCGGCAGGCTTGCGCCTGCTCCGTAATTTTGGTAAGATTATAGCCGATCATCATTAGTTAAAAACACTCTTTGCAGGAGATTATTATTATGCTGGCAAAAAGAATTATTCCCTGCCTGGACGTACGGGACGGTCGGGTAGTCAAGGGCACACGTTTTGTCAATATTAAGGATGCCGGCGACCCGGTCGAACGGGCCAGCTTCTATAATCGCGAGGGAGCAGACGAAATAGTCTTCCTGGACATCACTGCCTCCGTAGAAGGGCGACGCGCTATCTTAGAAGTAGTACGCAAAACCGCTGAGGTAGTCTTTATTCCTCTTACTGTCGGTGGTGGCATTGATACCCCTGAATTTATGCATGAATTGCTGCAGTCCGGTGCCGACAAAGTATCTTTAAACACTGCAGCCCTTAAAACTCCCGGCCTAATCGAATCCGGCGCAGAGCGTTTCGGCAGGCAGTGTATTGTCGTAGCTATTGATGCCCGCCGGGTAGATCCATCGGCAAATGGAAAAGACCTAAAGTGGGAAGTATACAGCCATGGCGGCCGTGAGGCAACAGGACGCGATGTCGTTGATTGGGCTGCTGAAGCTGAACATTTCGGTGCAGGCGAAATACTGCTCACTTCCATGGACGCTGACGGCACTCTTGACGGTTATGATACAGAACTGCTGGCCGCTGTTACAAGTGCTGTGAAGATTCCGGTTATAGCCTCCGGAGGGGCGGGAACTCTGGAACACATGTATGAAGCGCTGACTATCGGTAAGGCTCATGCTGTTCTGGCGGCCTCAATTCTGCATTACGGTACCTACAGAATTGCCGAAATTAAAAAGTACCTGTCTGATAAAGGACTACCGGTGAGACCGGTTAACAGTTAAGACTAACACGATCTGCGAGAGGAGTTTTGATGATGAAAGAACAGGGCACATTTCGGGTTAAGAAGGGTATGGCCCAAATGCAAAAAGGTGGAGTGATTATGGATGTCACCACCGTGGAACAGGCTCGTATCGCTGAAAAAGCAGGAGCCGTTGCTGTTATGGCTCTGGAACGCGTTCCGGCAGATATCAGGGCAGCAGGCGGTGTGGCCCGGATGGCCGACCCCGAAATGATTAAGAAGATAATGGAAACAGTTACAATACCGGTTATGGCCAAGGTACGTATCGGACATTTTGCCGAAGCACAAATATTAGAGGAATTAGGCGTTGATTATATCGATGAAAGTGAAGTCCTGACACCTGCTGACGAGCAGTATCATATCAATAAACACCTCTTTAAGGTTCCCTTTGTCTGTGGAGCCAGGGACCTTGGTGAAGCTTTGCGCCGTATTTCCGAAGGAGCGGCCATGATCCGGACCAAAGGTGAGCCTGGCACCGGAAACGTGGTTGAAGCTGTCCGCCACATGCGAAAAGTGATGGATCAAGTTCGCCAGGTAATCAATAAGGCTGATGATGAATTGGTAGTTTTGGCCAAAGAAATGGGCGTCTCATTGGAACTTATAAGAGAAGTACGGGAAGCCGGCCGCCTGCCTGTCGTTAACTTTGCTGCCGGAGGCATTGCCTCCCCTGCCGATGCTTCATTGATGATGCAGCTGGGTTCAGACGGTATTTTTGTCGGCTCCGGCATTTTTAAGTCTGCCAATCCCAAGCTGGTAGCAGAAGCAATTGTCCGGGCCACCCTGCATTACGATGATCCTAAGATATTGGCCGAAGTATCCGAAGGCTTAGGCGATGCCATGCCCGGCCTGGAGATGTCAAGCCTGACTGAAGCCGACCGGATGCAGGAACGGGGAGTATAAAGGATGAAAATTGGTGTTCTATCTGTTCAGGGAGCCGTTTCAGAACATATCAGACACCTTAAGCACTGTAATGTCGATACAGTTGCAGTAAAAAGCTGCGAAAGCTTAAACGAAGTCAGCGGCTTAATTATACCCGGCGGAGAAAGCACGACCATCGGCAAATTGATTGAAACCTTCGGCCTCGCCGACTTAATCCGGGATAGAAACCGGCAGGGAAGCCTGGCTGTTTTCGGTACTTGCGCCGGTATGGTTCTAATCGCCAGGGAAATTTTAGATGGAATTCCTGGACAGCCAAAGCTTGATCTGATGGACATCACCGTTCAGCGTAACGCCTTCGGACGTCAGCGGGAAAGCTTTGAAACAGAGCTCGAATTTAACTCCTTTGAAACCCCACTAACCGCAGTCTTTATCAGGGCACCGATTATTGAAAAGACAGGCCCAGGGGTCAAAGTACTGGCAAGAATGCCTGAGGGAATCGTTGCCGCCAGGCAGGGTAACATCCTTACTACTTCTTTTCACCCGGAACTTACAGATGATTTGAGGGTTCATCAGTACTTTATTGAGATGTGCTGAAAACAGCTACTCCCATTCAATCGTGCCGGGGGGTTTTGATGTAATGTCATAAACCACCCTCGCTATATCAGGAATTTCTCCCGTAATTCTCACCGATATTTTTTCCATTAAATCATGGGGTAGTCGGGCCCAGTCCGCCGTCATTGCATCTTCGGATACCACCGCTCTCAGGGCAATGACCGGCCCGTAATGACGGTCGTCTCCCTTTACCCCCACAACCTTTACATCGGTTAAAACTGCAAAATACTGCCAAAGATCTTCACTTAATCCGGCCTTATATATTTCTTCCCTGAGGATTGCATCAGCCTGTTGCAACAGTGATAGTTTCCCGGCAGTAATATCTCCTATTATCCGCACAGCTAAACCCGGCCCCGGGAAAGGCTGTCTTTTTAAAATTGAATCGGGAAGTCCCAGCTCAGCTCCTACCAGGCGCACTTCATCTTTGAAAAGTTCGCGCAGGGGTTCAACCAAATCAAAACCCAACTCTTCCGGCAAACCACCCACATTATGGTGTGATTTGATAATCGCAGCGCCGTGGATTGTTCCGCTCTCTATAACATCGGGGTAGATTGTGCCCTGGGCCAGGTAAGCAATATCACCCATTGAGAGAGCCTTTTCTTTAAAAACTTTAATAAATTCTGCCCCAATAATCTGCCGTTTCTCTTCGGGATCGCTAACCCCTGCAAGAGCTCTCAAAAACATGTCTTTCGCGTCAACATGAATAAACTGTCCTTTTAGGCGTTCGCTGTAGAGCTTAACCACCTGGGCAGCTTCGTCAAGGCGCAGAAGGCCGTGATCAACGAAAATGAATACCGCCCTGTCTTCTATGGCCTGATCGAGCAGGAAGGCAACCACTGACGAATCGACACCACCGCTTAAGGCGCATACAACTTTTTCATCTTCTCCGACGACATCCTTTATTTTTTCGACAGCATCTTTTACAAAATTTAGCGGGGTCCAGGTTTGATCGCATTTACATACTGCAAAAAGAAACTTTTTCAGAACATTATTACCACCCGGTGTGTGGAATACTTCAGGGTGAAACTGCACCCCGTATATTTTGTTTTCTTTATCGCCGATAGCGGCCATGGTATTATTTTCAGTAAGCGCAAGCACGCTGAAACCCGGCGGTGGTTTGAGAACCTCGTCCTGGTGACTCATCCAGGCACAGCATGAGCCCTCATCCATAAAATAATCATCTTCAAAAAGAGGCACACTATCAACTATCCTGAACGAGGTTCGTCCAAATTCTGAGCGGCTGCCTCTCACCACTTCTCCTCCCAGCTCTTTGGCTAAAAGGTGCATTCCGTAACAGATCCCCAAGATTGGGATACCCCCCTTATAGACTGCCGGATCGCAGCGCGGGGCAGACTCGTGGTTTACACTGGCCGGACTTCCGGATAGGATTATACCTGCCGGTTGATGCTTCTCTATTTCTATCCATGAAGTGTCAAAGGGCAATAGTTCACAAAAAACCCCTGCTTCCCTGATCCTTCTGGCTATAAGCATGCTGTACTGGCCGCCAAAGTCGAGAATTACCACTTTTTCGCGAATACTGCCGGAGTCTTCATTTAAAAAATGCTTCATATCAACTCACCTTTCTTCAATAATCACCTGAAAAACAGGCCGTACAAAATGCACTTTGACCATCGCCGAGAGCAAGATATAAATCTTCGGGTTCGGCAAAAATTACACTGTTTGCGCCAATTGATGAAGCCAACTGATCATAATTATTACCCGGGACTGCCAGATCTTCCACTACGGGAATATCAATACCGTAATAGCATGGATTTCTGTAAGGTGGGGAAGCAATAAACAGATGGACCTCAGCCGCTCCTGAAGATAGCAGCAATGATGTAAGCACCCTGGCTGTTGTTCCCCGGACCAGGGAATCATCAACCACGGCTACTCTTTTACCCTTAATCAGCTCTTTCACAGGGTTAAATTTCAGGCGCACTGCCAGTTCTCTGCCGGCCTGGGTAGGCTCAATAAATGTCCTGCCCAGGTAGGGGTTACGATGAATTGCCCATTCCAGCGGAAGATCCAGGGTTCCAGCCATTCCAATCGCTGCAGACACCCCCGAGTCGGGAGAAGGAATAACCATATCCAGCTCAGTATCAATCCGCCCGGCCAGAAGAGATCCGATTTTTCTACGAACCTGGTGGACACTGCGTCCGTCAATAACGCTGTCGGGACGGGCAAAGTATACGTATTCAAAAATACAGAGAGATCTTTTCGCACCTGCATTTATATTAACTGACTTGATCCCGTCGGGCCCAACAGATAAGATTTCCCCCGGTTCTACTTCCCGTAAAAAAGAAGCACCTACCGTATCAAGGGCTGCTGTTTCCGAAGCAACTATTATGGCATTACCAAGTTTGCCGACGACCAGGGGACGGTAACCGCCCGGATCGCGAAAAGCGACCATCTGCTCTTCATCCATAACCACTGCTGCATAAGCACCCTCAACAATACTCATTGTCTTTGCAACAGCGTTAACCAGGCCCTGACGACGATAGCGGAAAAGGTAATTTAATAGAATCTCGGTATCGGAAGTGGTGTGAAA
>PWUG01000116.1 GCA_003562605.1 Syntrophomonadaceae bacterium
CCGTTCCAATTTAATGGTAGCACCGCTCGTGGTTTATTCTTTGGAGTTGAGCTGGAGGTTGAACACCCAGACCCTACATGTTGGGAGGATTTAGCGGAGTTTGCGACTGACGATCTTGGGTTTCACTGCGAAGAGGATGGTTCAGTCAGAGGTTTTGAAATTATCTCAAATCCGTTTTCCTGGACATACTATGAGTCAGACCAAAAAGAACTATTCAATGATTTGTTAACAGCAGCGCAATCTCAAGGTTTTAAGTCTTATGATTCAGGTAACTGTGGAATTCATATACATTTATCTAAAAAGGCTTTCTCAACTCAAAGGTTGCTGAATTTCTTGACTTTTATGTACTCGAACTTAGAATATATCAACTGTATCTCTCAAAGAGATTACACCAATGGTTCATGTTCATGGCATATGAGCAAAGAGTGTAAAGATAGCATTACACCTGAGCGCTTGAAGGTAAAAGCTGAGCGTAAAACTGATAGGGAACGTTATACCGCTGTTAATTTGTCGAACCCTGATACCATAGAAGTAAGGATATTCAGAGGTACACTAAACAAAGAATCATTCTTTAAAAATCTGGAATTTGTTAAGGCATTGTATGAGTTCTGCGGATTTGTTGATCTGACTGAAACCACTTTAAAAGAAAATGCAGTACTCTATTTTCATGATTACATCGAAGCTAACAGCGAGAAGTACAGCAACCTTTACAGCTTTCTAAAAAAGAAGGGTTTTTATTCTCTTAATAATTAATTATACCATGACCAGGACGTCAAGGTCATTAACGACTTTGACGTCATAATGTCAGGTACTACCATAAGGAGTCAATACTATGTGTATCATAATCTATAAACCGAAAGATAAAGAGTTACCGAGTAAAGAAGTATTAGACACATGCTTCTCAAATAATGCCGATGGTTGTGGGTTGACATATTACGCTAATGGTTATTGGCATACACGCAAGGGCTTTATGACATTCGAAGACTTCTACCATACACTAAACAGGATGAGAGCTAAAATTGAGAACTTGCCCGTGATTATACACTTTCGAATGTCAACTTGCATAGGTATTGAACCGGAAAAAACTCATCCCTTTCCGATAACCAAAAATAGCAAACTATTGAATACGATTACATACAAAGCCAAACAAGTTTTAGCTCATAACGGTATTTTGGGCTCGGGTGATACGGATGAGCGACTAACAGATACCCAAGTATTTATTAAAACCTTTATTGTGCATGTTAAGGGTTTGTTACACTTGCCGCAAATAACAGACCTTATATCGGATAATTCCCTTGGGAGTCGAATCATTATAGGGGACGGTAACAAAGTTCGTATGTATGGCTCCTGGACTGAGGACGGCGGCATTTTGTACTCCAACGTAGGGTATAAAGAAAAAAGTTTAATCTATGATGATTGGGTATGGCATGAAGACGAAGACGAAGACAAGCTCATCAATAGTATAGATGACTCAATTTGTCCCCATTGTTACCTGGAGGATAGATTGGTCGAAGTATATCCAACTGAACAAGAATCCCTTGATGGCATTCGACCGGTCGAGTGTCAAAACTGCGGGACAGTATATGACCATAACACTTTAAATATTGTAGACGGTTTATAAGAAAGGATTCCCGACCATGAAATTTAATCTTGAAAATGATGTAGTCTTAAAAAAGATTGAAAAAAGTATCAACGCACCTTGGGTAATGGTATATGTAAGTCCCTTGGGTAGATCAATTATAATTAAGTTTTCTATGGAGCCGAAAGACAAATGGCAAAATGGGATTTTTGAAAATTCCACATATGCCATAATTATAGCAGACAATAAGCAGGTTTTAGAAAAGATATCCGGCTATGGATTACCGAAAATGCGCAAGGGGCGTTATAAAGATGTAAATGACCTTATTAATAAAATTAATAAGTTTATAGAACGAGGTAAATAAGTTTATAATCATGCCTTTGGGAGTCAGGATTCCAGACGCTTCTTGACTCCCGGTAACATGCTTATAAACTATAACCTAACGGAGGTGCAACAATGTCATTCAGAAAGCAAATCAACGACACACTTCTTGAGAAACAAACTAAGCTGGAATTACAAGGACATCAATTCGGCAGAGATAGGTATCTGTCCCGTGTAGCTGATACCCACAGAGAACAACTTAAAGACAACGCTCAATTGAAACCTGAGGTTGGACTGATTCAGACCTACCTTCCACTGGTAGCTGAGAGGATTCAAGAGAAGTTTGATAAACCTGGTACGAATCCCAAGGTTGTAATAGACATTCAAAAGAATATCCAAATCCTTGAACCGGAACGTTTGGCCTACCTGACCCTCCGGCATCTGGTAAACATTACGGATGACACCGCACTGACCGCCAATATGATTAAACTTGGCAGACAAGTCCAGGCTGATATTGATTATGCGTGGTTTCAAAAGAAAGCTCCGGGGTATCTTAATAAGATCGAAGAGAAGATCAAAGACAAGCACCTGGGGTATCGGCATGGGTTTTTAAAGAAGGCCGCTTATAAGGTTGAGATTTATGATGAAGAAGGTAACATCATCATGAAAGGCATACCTTCCCAAAAATGGTCCATCCAGGAGCAGACCTTAGTGGGAAAATTCTTACTTGGAATTATTCACAAGCACACCACCCTAATCAAGTTAGAAGAACGCACCAAAGTTGTCAGAAATTCCGCTATGGTGGGTAATTTCCAGCCGACTGACTTCTTATCCATCAAGATCAACCCAGACGTTCGTAAGATGATTCAAGAAAAACATGATCGGATTGCGGACCTGTCTCCGGTTGTATTACCGGCTGTTATACCGCCCAAGCCGTGGATTAAAACCAAAGGTGGGTGTTTTCATTCTACCTATGGACAGCTCCAAGCCAAGATGGTCAGAACTCATAAGGATTTTATCCAGGACTACCTGGCAGAGCAAGAGCTGGACTCCGTTATGACAACCCTTAACCATATCCAAGACGTTCCTTTCAGGATCAACACCAATGTCCTGGATGTCATGAAAGAGTCCTATCCTTTAGGCATTGGCAAGCTCCCTGCCCCGGAAAAGGAACTGGTAGAAATAGATGACCGCTGCCCCATTGGTGAAATCAGCCCGTTTGAAGGGTATGATAAAGAAAATCCTGAGTTCAAGGCTTGGCAACGCTTGAAGGCAAGGGCATATGACAAGTTCCATAAGGAGAACAGCAAGCGCACCTCCCTCTTATGGAAGTTCAAGATAGCAGACATGTTCAAGGATGAGCCTGAAATGTACTTCTTCTGGAACATGGATTACCGAGGACGGATCTATCCTATGCAGCCTTACATCAACCCTCAGATGGACGACTCCGGAAAAAGCTTAATTGAGTTCGCTCATGGTAAACCAGTCGGCCCGACCGGGGGCAAGTGGCTTGCCATTCATGGTGCCAACGTCTACGGTCAAGACAAATGTCCTTTGTATGAAAGGGTCCAGTGGGTCAATGAACATGAAGAACAGATCCTTGACTCCGCTAACAACCCCTTGGATGGATCGAGGTTCTGGACCAAGGCTGACAAACCTTTTCAATTCCTGGCCTTCTGTTTTGAATGGCTTGGATATAAAGAACAAGGTGAAGCCTTCGTATCCAGACTACCGCTGCATACCGATGGGACATGTTCTGGACTGCAACACTTCAGCGCCCTATTGAGAGATGAGATTGGTGGGAAGTCTGTCAACCTGATACCCGGCAACACAAAGGCCGATGTTTATCAAGAAGTGGCAGACGTTGTGAATGAAATCTTGATTCAAGATGCTGCCAATGGTGATGAGTTCGCAAAGGCATGGCTTAAGAGGGGTGTGGATCGTAAGGTTGTGAAAAGAAATGTCATGACCTTCTGTTATGGGGCAACCAAAAGAGGTTTTGCTGGTCAACTACTGTCCGACACTGACCCGCTACCTGAAGGAGTTGATGAGTTCAAGGCTTGCGTTTATCTTGGCAACAAAAATTGGGAAGCCGTAGAAAAGGTCCTGGTCAAGGCAGTGGAAGCCATGAACTACCTTCAAAAGCTTGCTCACTTTGTTACAAAGCATGGTCAGGATATAAGATGGACCACTCCGACCGGGTTCAAGGTTGTTCAGGATTATGTTAAAACTAAATCGAAACGAATTGATACATGGTGGGGAGGTCTCCGTGTTCAACTACAAATCCAAGTTGACACCAATAAGAAAGACACCGTTGGTAGCAAGAACGCCATTGCTCCTAATTATATCCATTCCCTGGACGCAAGCCATCTCATGCTGACCACTGACAAATGTTATAAAGAAGGCATCAATGACCTTTCCTTCGTTCATGATTCCTTTGGTGCCCACGCCTGTAACATGGAAGACTTAAACCGTATCCTCCGGGAGACCTTCATTGAAATGTATTCCGGGGATCTTCTGGAAGACTGGACCCAAGAAGTAAGAGCTTCCTTAGATGATTCTTTGCGGGCTGAATTTGATGACCTTGTTATAAAGCACAGACCTATCATGGGTGGTTTGGATCTGGATGGCGTCATGGAGTCCAATTACTTTTTCTGCTAACCTAAACTTTAAATCTTTTTAGCCGGAAACGCTTTGTTCATCAAGCTTTCCGGCTTTTTTTGTGGACAGCCCCCTCACTATAGAAGAACAAAATAAATTCAAGTTCTTCATAACAATAATTCCACTTACATAAAGGAGATTACACTTATGTCAAAGAAGAAGAAAACATTTGTTACACCTGTCACTGAATGTCGGTATCCATTCCTGGATAAACCTGACACCCAGTTCGACAAGGATGGAGTCTATCGGATTCAGTTGGTATTCGAGAAAGATGATGACTTTATCGAGAAAGTTAAGAAGGCTTCTCTTCGGGAGTTTGAGAAAGCTAAAGAATCCATGAAACCTAAAGATGCTGCAACCTTAAAGTACCACTGTCCAGCCAAACCAATCATTAATGATGATGGAGATGACACAGGTCAGGTGGAGTTAAGCTTTAAATCCAAAGCATCCTTCACGGATCATAAGACAGGTGAGAGACGAGCGATCAAGGTACCTGTCTTCGATGCCAAGGGTAAACCATTGAAGGTTATCCCCAGGATCGGTAATGGATCGAAAGTCAGCATCGCCTTTAATGTAGCACCCCACGTGGTCACAGGTACATTCTATTACACCACATATTTGAACGCTGTTCAGATTGTTGAGTTGTTAGAGTTCAACCCGGATGGAACCAGTTACGGTTTCGGTAAACACACCGAAGGTTTTGATGTTAATGACATCGAAGAAAAAGAGCCTGAGTTTGATAAAGAGCCAGGGTCCCACGAAGACGACGACGACTCTCCATTCTAATGTATAAGAACAACCACGGCGTTGCCAACGGATATAGATCTGGACTTGAGAAGGTCATTATGGAATACCTCAATAAGAGGGGTGTTCCATATTCATATGAATCTCATCGAATCCCCTTTGTTGAACCAGCAAAACGCCGCACATACACACCAGACTTTTTCCTTCCGAACGGAATCGTCATTGAGTCTAAGGGGAGGTTTCTATCGAAGGATAGGCAGAAACACATCCTTATTAAACAGCAGTATCCTGACTTGGAGCTACGCTTCGTGTTCTCCAATGCTAACTCACCCATCTATAAGGGTTCAAAGACTTCTCTATCCAAATGGGCTGAGAAGTATGGATTCGAGTGGGCTGATAAGATGATTCCGGATACCTGGATCAAGGAGCCTCCAAACCTTAAATGGATCAAAGCTTTAGAGAGGTTTAAAATATGACGAGACTGATCGAGGGGGCTTTGGCCCCCTTGAAATCAAAAAGAATAAGAGTTGATACATGCAAGCTGTTCGGGTTTAAGTGTGCCAAACTTGATACTGATAACCATCTCTATATAGCAGAGTACCGAGATGTTTATGGTCAAGTGCAGTGCCAAAGGATCACCAAAATTGAACAACAGTTCACATATTGGAATGGCCCTTGGACAGGTGCTCAACTATTTGGACAACATCACTGCCAGGAACGCTCAAAGAGGCTTGTCATAGCCAAGAATGAGATAGATGCCATGACCATATCCCAGGCATTCAACAACAGTTGGCCCGTGGTTGCGATACCAGGGTATGAGAACGCCTTGCCTATGTTAAAACGTAATCTGGAATGGTTGAACTCTCATCATGAAATAGTCCTGGCCTTCGACTCAACCGATGCAGGACGTCAAGCTGTGGATGATGTGGGTTCTTTATTCCCACCCGGTAAAGTCAAGATCATGAGATACAAGGAGTTCCATGATGCCTCCGAGATGCTTATGGAAAATGCGGGGGATACCATCGCACAGTGTGTCTTTCAAGCTAAAGAGTTCAGACCTGATGGTATTGTCATGGGTTCGGAGTTATGGGACGACATCATTGCCCCACCACCTGCAGGCTTGGAGATACCTTATCCGGATCTTAACCGAAGACTGAAGGGACTGAGACAAGGTAGGATCTATCTACTGACAGCCGGGTCCGGTTTAGGCAAGTCCACCCTGGCCCATGAGTTAGGCTATCACATGTTAACCGAGCACAACCAAAAGATCGGGATCTTTGCTTTAGAAGAACCACGTAAGAGATTGGCTGAACGTTATATAAGCTTTGCCCTCAACCGTCCTATCCATCTGGACCGGACAGGCGTGACTGATGAAGAGCTACGCCAAGCCTATGACAGGACCATCAATAATGACAACTTTGCCCTATATGACCACCGAGGGTCAAAGGATATTGATTCTATTTTAGCCAAGGTCCGCTTCATGGCAGTAGGATTAAGTAGACAATGGATCATCTTCGACCATATAAGCATTGTGGTCAGTGGTCTTGACGAGATTGGAGAGTCCGAGCGTAAGACGATTGACAGGCTTATGACTGGCTTGTCCTCTATGGTTGAGGAACTGAACATAGGGTTCATTGCAGTGGTCCACCTGAAACGGAAAGGAGATAAAGGGAAGAGTTACAACGAGGGGAAAGCCGTATCCTTATCAGATTTAAGAGGGTCCGGCGGTTTGGAGCAACTGTCCCATGCTGTCGTTTCGATGGAACGTAATCAACAAGACGAAGAGTTAAAGAACTACTCCAAGTTAAGACTTCTGAAGGACAGAGACGCAGGGGATACAGGCGAGTCTGACATTCTTCAATACCATACGGATACCGGACGGCTGACAGCCTGCCAGATCAACCCCTTTGAGCAGCAGAACTTTCAACAATACGAAGGAGAAGAATTTTAAAATGAAAACACTATTTGATGACCTTGGAATATGGATCGTATTTACCTTGTGTATCATTGGCTTGAGCTTTCTTACAGTCGTTGGCTTTGTCAAGGGGCTGTGGAAGGAGGTAACAGGATGACAACGATAATGAAATGGATTGAGTGGCTTGATTGTGGGCCAGTTGGGAACCAATACCCAGGATATTTAATCAATCTGATGCTCCAACGTAGGGAGTCCAGATGGTACATAACAGAGAGGGAATTATGGAAGATGAAATAAACAAAATATTAGCTGAGACTGAGGAAACACTTCTTCAATTACTGGATGAGATGAAAGCACAGGTGGAAGAGTCCATCCGAGTAACCGAAGAAATAACCAAGATGTTACAAGAACAGTCCATGCGGGCGCAGTGTAAGGCTATGTGGACAGAGTTCAAGGAGAAATATTACTTATGGAAGTGACTATAATCAAAGAAGCTGGATACGAAGAGGCTATCACTGGCCTAAGTCTATCATATAACACATCCTTTGAACGGGCAGAACGTGTGGCAAACAATCTTTTCGATAAAGAGAAGGGACACAACAAGTTTCTGGAATCCATGATGGTTTGGATAGATATAAGAGCCAAGAGGCTTTGGTGGCAACAGATGGACACCTACCGTGTAGGTATAACCAAACAATCTGAATCTACCATGCACACTTTGATGCGGAGAGGTTTTAAACCAACGGACTTTGGTGGTTCCATTTACCCCGAAGTTCTGGCTCGTCTTGAAAATGCCAGACAACAGGGCAACTTCAACGAGGTTATAGATAACCTACCTCAAAGCTACCTTCAACGTAGACTGGTCTGCACGAGTTATAAAGTATTGCGTCATATTATGGCCCAACGCCGGACGCACAAGCTACCCGACTGGCGTTACTTTATCGAGAGGATCGTTGCGCAGATCCAACATCCAGAGTTTCTCCATAATGTTTGATAATTGCTGTCTGTGTCCACTGTTCGGACTGAAGGTGGACACCATTAAACAGAAGATGGGTGAGTCCTTGGAAGAAGTGGTAGCATCCATCCAACAAGGACACATGGCAGAACTTCAAAGACTCCAAGCCAGGGTAGAAGTCCCCAAGTTTGTGTTCAGACATGACCAGATTAAAGATTGGCCTGAAGACTTACTGGAATCAATGGTTGAGGATGTTGCTGAAGGTTTAAAGAAAGAGTTGAAGCGGTATTTGAAAGAGTACCTAACCAACCCCAACGCTAAATATGAATTTAAGGAGATACAAATATGATCGGACAAAGTAATCCATTATTCACGTGGTTTGGAAAAATACAGACCGAGAAGGAAAACCTCCTTGCACAAAACAGGATGTTGAAAGAGGTTATAGAAAGTAAAGAGCAGTTGGGCCAAGAGCTTGAGTATACTCGGGCGGCTTTGGAGGAAGCAATGGAAAGACAGCACGGGGATTTCCTAAGCGACTACCTCACCTTAACTAACAACGGTATTAACGTTGAAGTTGTTGAAACACACTCACTGGAACTTGGTGAGCTGACATACAGGATCAACATACCAAGACAGTGGATGAGAACCAGGAACCGCACAGAATACACCCCTCATATGGAACCGATGCTGAACAGGGCAGCACATGAGTTTGCCCACGTCATTATGGACCGCCTGAGA
>PWUG01000423.1 GCA_003562605.1 Syntrophomonadaceae bacterium
AAGATGCACCAGTTCAAAACCCCTGCTTTCAACCAATGGTTCGATCAGCTCAATTAATTTTTGCCTGGTTTCCTCGCTGCTCACAATAGTTCTCCTAACCGGTATTTTCCCTTATTAACATGAAAGAGTGGGGAACCCCACCCTTGACAAGTAAAACCATTTCACCTCAATTAATTTATCATAAATAAGCACAGAACGCAAGACTATTGGAGCCCAAACCCATTATTTCGAGTTGGAATCAATCCTGATCACATACTTGAGTATTTCCCAGTACATTTTCCCCCTGGCCAAAACTCCCCTCCAAAAACCCAGTTTTTCTTCCTTCATAACATGGGAAAGATCAGGCAGCTGGACTTCTGCAGTTTCAATATCATTTTCTTCAGCATATTGGTGCAGGGCAACCTCGATTCCAAAACGGGAAAGATCGAGAGAGGAAATATTTTCCAGCACTTCCCTTTTTAAAGCTCGCTGCCCCGACAAAAAAGGAGCCATCTTCTGGGCAAAATCTGTAGCTGCCCTTCCTTTTTCAAATAGTCCTACCGTCATCAGAGCTTCTCCCTTTATAACCGGGTTCAATAGCGATTCGACATGACCCGGATTCAGCCCGATCAGGTCGGCATCCAGAATCAGGACTATCTCTTCGGTACAGCGTTCCAGCCCAGCCTTGACCGCTCCACCCTTCCCCCTGTTTTCGAGAAGATCGATGACCGTAACATCTTCAAAAGCCGAAGCTACTTCAACCGTACCATCTTCAGAACCGTCACTGACGACAATAATATTACTGACAAGGGGAGACTTTTTTAGTGTACTTAGTACGCTTGCAATCGTTTTCCCTTCGTTATAAGCCGGTATTATTGCAGCTATTCTCATTAATTACGGTCCCCCTGTTTACAGTGCTCCTTCAATGAGAGCAAATTAAGCTCTTCTACGAGGGCTTCCAGTAAACTATCAAACTTAACAGTTTTAATAACCTTGCCGTGGCGAAATAAAATGCCCTGCTTCTTTCCGGCCGAAATACCCAGGTCAGCCTCCCTTGCTTCACCTGGCCCATTGACGGCACAACCCATTACAGCGACTTTAAGGGGTGCGCAGTATTGTTCCAGTATTATTTCAACCTCTTTAACCAATGGAATCAGGTCAACTTCACAGCGGCCACAGGTCGGGCATGAAATCAACTCCGGCTTATAAGTTCTAAGTCCGAGAGATTGTATAATTTGGCGGGCTATTCTTACTTCTTCAATCGGCGAAGCAGTAAGCGATACACGCAGGGTATCGCCAATCCCCTCGGCTAAAAGTGTACCGATACCAACAGCACCTTTGATTGTCCCTGATTCAAGCGGTCCGGCTCCGGTAATTCCAAGATGGAGAGGGGATGAACTATTCTCAGAAAAAAGGCGGTAAGCTTTTATAGTTGTATAGACATCTGAAGCTTTGAGGGAAACTACGATATCATTAAACCCGACTGCTTCAAGCGGAGCAAGGTAACCGATCGCCGACTCAACAAGAGCTGCAGAAGTGGCCCCACCGTATTTTTGCAAAATCCTTTTATCAAGGGATCCTGCATTAACTCCAATCCTGATCGGCGCGCTAAAACTTTCAGCCTTCCTGGCCAGCTCGATCAGTTTCTCACGTCCGCCGATATTGCCCGGATTGACCCTTACTTTCGCCGCACCATTCTCGAGAGAACGATGTGCTAATCGAATATCGAAATGAATATCGGCTATTATCGGTACCGGGCTTTGAAGGACAATCACTTTAAGGGCCTCTGCAGCAGCCGCATCAGGAACTGCAACCCGGACAAGTTCGCATCCTGCGGCAACAAGTCTGTAAATCTGTTCCAGGGTGGCCCGGGTGTCTTCAGTCCGCGTGTTGGTCATCGATTGGATCACTATCGGCGCATCGCCGCCGATAGTTACACTTCCAACCTGAACTGCTCTTGTTTTTCTTCTCTCAATCATATCCAACCGGCAGCACCCCTTAATTACTCGGCAAGATCACCCAGCGCAGAACGTCCTGGTAGGTAATGAATAAAATCAGCATAATCAGGAGCGCAAAACCGATAAAGTGGATAAATCCTTCTTTTTCGGGATCGATACGCTTGCCGCGTATGGCTTCGACCAGCAGAAAGAATAATCGTCCTCCATCCAATGCCGGAATCGGAAGCAGGTTCATAATTCCCAGGCTAATACTGATCAATGCAGTCAGCAGGAGCAGGTTGACAAACCCGGTCTGGGCAACTTCCCCGATGACAAAGATTATTCCTACCGGGCCGGCTACGTCAAGCGGCGCCTGCCCCGTCACCACCTGGAATATAGAATATATAACTGTTCCAAAACGCTCCAGACTGAACCGGGCAGAAGGAATAAAGCTGAACTTTTGGATCTCCGGACCGATTCCTATCATACCGCGATTTTCTTCCGGGCCAACTTCCGTAACAACCGCAAGTTCCTTTACAGCCCCTTCCCGTTCAATAACCAATCGGATCTCCTCATTCGGTTTTGCAGAAATAAGCGTTAATACATCCTCCCACTTCTCTACCGGGTTACTGTCAATGGCTGTAATCATATCACCGGCTTCGAGGCCAACCGCCTCAGCCGGGGAATCTTCAACGATGTAGCCGATTCTGGAGCTGTCGGTATTTGGCACGCCGACAATAAAGAAAAAAATGACAAAGAAAATAACAATAGCCAGCACCAGGTTCATAGTTGCTCCGGCCAATAGGACCGCAGCTCTGCTTAAAAGCGGCTGCTGCGGGAAGCTTTCCGGTTCGGAAGCCTCCTCCGGGTTTTCGCCTAGTAAACGGCAAAACCCACCCAGTGGGATTGCCCGTAAAGAATAGTCAATATCATTTTTTGTCCAGCCGATTAATTTCGGCCCAAACCCAATTGCCAGCTCTAAAACCTTAATCCCTGTCAAACGAGCCACAAAGTAATGGCCCAGTTCGTGGACCAGGATCAGCAGGCCAAAGACAAATATTGATGCGATAAATGTTTGCATTCAAATCACCCTTCCTGTTAAATCATCTATGACTTCGGTTGCCTTCAAGCGAGACCAGCCATCAACTTTTATAATATCATCAATACCGGGACTCTCTATAATAGCATGGCTTTGTATTACACGATCTATTACCAGCGGTATCTGCGTAAACTTTATTGAGCCGCTTAAGAAGTTTTCAACGGCAACTTCGTTAACAGCGCTTAATACAGCAGGCATTGTCCCCCCGCTTCGGGCTGCACTATAGGCAAGTTCAAGACAGGGGAAATTATCCCGATCCGGTTTATCAAAATTCAGTGACTGACCAAATGGATTGTATTTCTCCGCCCGGCTTGCTTTTCGTTCCGGATAAGTAAGAGCGTACTGGATCGGCAGTTTCATGTCCGGACGGCCCAACTGGGCTATAATTGATCCGTCTATATATTCTACCATAGAGTGAATAACACTTTGTTGATGAATGATAACTTCAATTTGCTCCAGGTTTATATCAAAGAGCCATTTTGCCTCGATCACTTCCAGGCCCTTGTTCATCATCGTTGCCGAATCTATGGTGATTTTTTTACCCATTTGCCAGTTTGGGTGCGCTAAAGCCATCTCAGGGGTTACCTTTTCAAGCTGATCTTTTTTCCAGCCATAAAAAGGCCCTCCTGAAGCCGTCAAGAATATCCGGTTTATTGCTTTAACTGAACCAGATGAACCAAGGCACTGCCAGATCGCAGAATGTTCGCTGTCAACAGGCAGGATTCGCTCCCTGTCAAGTAACCCGAGCCGCTTGAGGATTTCTCCGCCAATAACCAGTGACTCTTTATTGGATAAGGCAATCATTTTTCCCTCTTTCAGGGCGGCAACCAGGGGTTCAAATCCGCTGAAACCAACCTGGGCCATAACTACAAGTTCGGCATTCTTCCAGGTAGCGGCAGCCAGCTGGCCTTCCTTCCCGGCTTTAACAAGGCAATCTTCAGAACTGATCATTTCAGATAACCTTGCGGCAGCTTCTATATCGCTGAGTACGGCCAGTTGAGGTTTAAATCGCTTCACCTGTTCAGCCAGCATTTCACAGTTGCTTCCGGCAGTCAGAGCGACTACCCTGTATTCCGGTCCGAGTGAATCGATAACCTCCAGGGTTTGCCTGCCGATCGAACCTGTAGATCCCAGTACAGCAATTCTTTTCAAAATCACACACCCTTAGTTTAAATTAATAATCAGGAAAAAGTAATAAACGAACGGCGCGGCCAGTAACAAGCTGTCAAACCGGTCCAGAATGCCCCCGTGGCCGGGTATAATACCGCCGGAGTCCTTAACATTCATTTGTCTTTTTAACGCTGATTCAAGCAGATCTCCCAACTGGGCAAAAACAGATATGCCCAGGGCCAAAATGATAACCTGTCCCAGGTTAAGTGGTATCAGGCCTGGTATTAAAATTGAAACGGAAATGAAAATCGCCACTGTGCCGCCTATACCGGCGAAAGAACCTTCCACCGATTTTTTGGGGCTTATTTGCGGGGCAAACTTGCGCAGGCCCCATTTTCGGCCAACAAAATAGGCCGCTGTATCATGAATCCAAACTCCTGCCAGGAGCAGGTAGGTATAAAAAGCTCCTTCCGGCAGCATCCGCAGCATCAGCAGATATCCGAACATACCGCCAAGGTAGATAATCCCCCACAGTGACAAGGCAGCGTCAGCAATACTCACTTTTTCCGTGTTGAACAGCGCGGAAACAAACAGAAGAAAAAATGTCAACATGGTCAGCGGATAGATTAATTCAAGCTGATTAAAAAAGATAATCACAATAAAGAGGCTAACACTGATAAAACTAAATGCTGCGGGAATATTATAGCCCTGTCCTTTTAAAATACCGTTATATTCGTAGGTTCCAAGGTTTACTACCAGGAGCAGGAAGAAAGCGTACCAGGGGCCGCCCAAGTATACTGAACCAATTACAATTGGTATGCCGATTAAAGCAGATAGGATCCTTAAATATAACATAAATTTTCACCCTGCTTTATTTCAGATCTTTTTCAAAATAACATTACAAGCAGCTATATTTTGCCAAACCGGCGTTTACGCTTTTGAAATTCATATACAGCTTCCATTAGGTGGACTTTTGTAAAGTCAGGCCAGTAAACATCTGTAAACCAGAGTTCGCTGTATGCCAATTGCCAGAGCAAAAAATTGCTGATTCTCATTTCGCCGCTGGTCCGGATCAACAGGTCAGGATCGGGTATCTCAGCCGTATACAGGTATCGGGAAAAAGATTCTTCGTTTATTTTACCCTTTATCCTGCCGGCAGCAATATCCTCTATAACTTTATTGACAGCCATCAATATTTCTAAGCGTGATCCGTAATTAAGAGCAAAGTTGAGAATCATGCCGGTATTGTATTTAGTTGCTTCCGCACCGTCATTTACAGCCTTTTGGACCTTTCGGGGCAGTTTTTTGCTATCACCGATCAGTCTGACCCGGACATTGTTGCGGATTAGTTCAGGAAGCTCAGTCTGAAAATATTTTTCTGGCAGACTCATCAAATAGTTAACTTCACGAACCGGCCTCTGCCAGTTTTCTGTGGAAAAAGCAAACAGAGTCAATATTCCAATCCCCAGATCGTTGCTGTTCCTCACTGTTGAGCGAACTGCTTCCACACCCTGCCGGTGCCCTTCATGCCGGGGTAAACCTTTTTCAGCCGCCCAGCGGCCGTTACCATCCATGATAATGGCCACATGGTGAGGCACATTTTTGGGATTGATTATTTTTTTTAGCTCCTGCTCCCTTTCACTCATCTTTAGCGCAAACCCCGCAATCAAAAAATAACAGCTCTCCCTTTTTCCCTAAGAGAGAGCCGACTCTTGGTACTTATTTGCCATATTTCTATACTTCCATCATTTCTTTTTCTTTTTGCGCCAGAATCACATCGATCTCTGCAATATTCTTATTGGTCATTTCCTGGATACTATCCTGAGCCCGCCTGTGCTCATCTTCAGAAATTTCACTGTCTTTTTCCATCTGCTTGGCACTATCATTCGCGTCTCGCCGAATATTGCGAATACCTACCCGGCTCTCTTCAGCTTTTTTCCGCAAAAACTTAACAAGTTCTAAACGCCGCTCTTCTGTTAACTGGGGGATTGACAGCCTGATCACATTGCCGTCACTGGTAGGTGTCAAACCCAAATCGGATTTCAGGATCGCTTTTTCAATCTCACCCATTGCTTGTTTGTCCCATGGTTGAATTACAAGCAAACGCGATTCAGGGGCCGATATTCCGGCAAGCTGATTTAAAGGTGTGACTGTTCCGTAATAATCGACTTCGATCCGGTCCAGCAAGGTTGGTGTCGCCCGTCCTGCGCGCAGAGTAGCAAGTTCACGCTGAAAAGCATTTATTACCTTGCCCATTCTCTCTTCGGTTTCAGCATAAATATCTTCTAACATAAATCACCCACCCCTAATTATGGTCCCGATTTTTTCACCCATTATTACTTTTTTGATGTTCCCCAAATTCAAACCGAAAACAATAAGTTTAATCTTATTATCCATACAAAGTGACGCGGCTGTCGAATCCATTACTCCCAATCCCTGGTTGATGACTTCAATATAATTTAGTTCGGTGTATCGATGGGCATTGGGGTTTTTAAGGGGGTCATCATCATATACAGCATCTACTTTGCCTTTTGCCAGTAAAATCACTTCAGCTTCTAATTCCGCTGCTCGCAGGGCTGCCGTTGTATCCGTGGAAAAATAGGGATTACCGGTTCCTCCGGCAAAGATTACTACCCGCCCTTTTTCGAGATGCCGCAGGGCACGTCGTCTGATATAAGGTTCTGCAACTTTCTGCATTTCTAAAGCTGTCTGGACCCGGGTATCTACTTCCTGGCGTTCCAGGGCGTCCTGCAGGGCCAAGGCGTTGATAACTGTTGCCAGCATCCCCATATAATCTGCAGTCGCCCGGTCCATTCCTTTCTTCCCTGCCTGGGCTCCACGCCAGATATTGCCTCCTCCGACAACAACGGCCACTTCCACTTTGCATTCTATAACTTCCTTGATCTGTAAAGCTATACTCTCGATGACTTCCTGATCAATGCCGAAACCCTGCTCGCCTGCCAGAGCTTCGCCGCTCAATTTAAGAACTACGCGGTTGTATGCAGGTTTAACCAACGATGCACCTCCCGTTTTTTTATTAATTCGACAAAAATTCACAGACAACCTTCAATACTCATAACTTTGTTTAAAAAAAGAACACTTTGCAGTGTTCTTTGTAGTCCGGTTAGCCGCAACAACATGAAGTATCAGGTTCAAGGCCTTCCCCAATCTCAAAACGGCTAAAACGTCTGATCACAATATTTTCACCAATCCTGGCCATCAGGTTGGTCAGTAGTTCTTTAATATTTATATCTTCATCTTTAATGAAAGCCTGCTCCATTAAGCAATTTTCACGATAATACTTTTCAAGGCGGCCATCTACAATTTTTTCAATTATCTTTTCTGGTTTTCCATCATTTAAAGCCTGTGCCTTGATAATCTGGCGTTCTTTTTCAAGAATTTTTTCCGGAACTTCTTCCTTGTTCAGGTAAACAGGGTTTGTTGCCGCTACCTGAAGGCAGATGTTACGGACAAATTCACGAAATTCATCATTTCGTGCCACAAAGTCGGTTTCGCAGTTAACTTCAACCAGGACGCCTATTTTACCGCCAAGGTGAATATAGGAATCAATAATCCCCTGATTTGCGGCGCGGTCTGATCTGCGGGCGGCAGCAGACAAACCTTTTTCTCTAAGAATATCAACTGCCTTATCTTCGTTTCCACCGGCTTCCTGCAGCGCTTTCTTGCAATCCATCATGCCTGCACCGGTTTTTTCGCGAAGTGCTTTAACTACTTTTGCATCGATATGCATCTATGTCCACTCCTCAACTTTTCACTTGCTTGTGATTATTGATCCTCTGATTCTTTATCGCTGCTTGTATCAACGTCCATTTCTACTTGAACTACTTCCTCTTCCCCTATATCTTCGGCTTTCTCTGCTTCTGCAGCTACTTCCCCGGATGTTTCCTCAGCGGCGGCAGGTTCAGTATCCGGATCGGCAGTTTCTTTCGACAGGGCTTCAGTTTCAATTTGCATTACTTCTTTTTCTGATTCTGCTTCAGCCCTTTCAGATTCCTCTGATGCTTCAATAATCTGCTTCCCTTCGAGAACTGCATCAGCCATGACCGAAGTGATCAGTTTGACAGCCCTGATAGCATCATCATTTCCTGGAATCAGGTAGTCAATCTCGTCAGGATCACAGTTTGTATCAACAATTGCGATTACCGGTATATCAAGTTTTCTTGCTTCCGCTACTGCGATTTTTTCTTTCCGCGGGTCAACCACGTAAACTGCATCAGGCAATTTTTTCATATTACGGATACCGCTTAAGAACTTAAGCAGTCTTTCTTTCTCATTTAGCAGTGTAAGTACTTCCTTTTTTGTCAAGCGTTCGAAAGTGCCGTCCACTTCCATCTGCTCCAGCTTTATCATACGGTCGATACGCTTGCGGATGGTGTTAAAGTTAGTTAACATTCCTCCGAGCCAGCGGTGATTTACATAATGGGCCCCGCTTCTTTCCGCTTCAAAGCGGATTGATTCCTGGGCCTGCTTTTTAGTTCCCACAAAAATAATGTTGCCTCCATCGGCAACCAGGTCACGCACAAAATTATAGGCCGTATCCATCAATTTAACGGTTTTTTGCAGGTCAATAATGTAGATCCCGTTTCGTTCGGTGAAGATATAGTGTTTCATCTTCGGATTCCAGCGGCGGGTTTGATGTCCGAAATGGACACCCGCTTCCAACAACTGCTTCATGCTCACTCTCGCCAAACTAATTCCTCCTTTGGTTTTTGCCACCGCCTGGATCATTGTCCGCAGCCAAGCTTATAGCCAACCGG
>PWUG01000407.1 GCA_003562605.1 Syntrophomonadaceae bacterium
CGATTCTAAGGTTACCAGATAAGCCTTGCGTTGAGATGATTTGAGGGAGTGGACGTCTTCCACAGCAACCAGTCTGCCTTCCCGAATAATCCCTGCCCGGTCGCATGTACGGTAGGTTTCTTCAAAGTTGTGTGAGGACATCAGAATCGTTTTACCCCGGCCTCTTTCTTCCAAAGCGAGTTCGACAAAAACATTTTGCATAAGAGGATCCAGACCACTTGTGGGTTCGTCTAAAATATACACTGCCGGATCGTGCATAAAAGCGGTTACAATTCCCAGTTTCTGTTTCATGCCTTTGGACATCTTGCGGATTCTTCCTGAGGGATCAAGTTCGAAGCGTTCGATCAGGGTGTCCCGCCGGGATTTGTCTCTGCTGCCCCGCATATCGCTTATTAAATTCAGGAATTGCGTTCCGGTCATTTCGTCAATAAATGCAATTTCACCAGGGAGGTAGCCCAGCTCTTTTTGTATTTGCTGGGCATTATTCCAGCAGTCTAATCCGTTAATGGTGCACTTTCCTTTGCCCGGTTTTACAAAACCGAGCAGGTTGCGTATAGTCGTGGTTTTACCGGCGCCGTTGGGGCCAAGATAACCGAACACCTCGCCTTCTTCAACGGTAAAATCCAGATCGAATATGCCTTTACCGCTACCATACTGGAAGGTGAGGGACTGGATATTAATCATATCTTTATCCAGCTGCCTTTTAGTAAAAGCGTCCCTGTTTTTCAGTATTTCTAAAATTTTTATTAAATTATCATTTTCCCATGTGCCTTTTATTCGTTTTCCATCCGGTTGGGTTAATTTACCATAACCATGTTTCCTGCCGTTATAAAATTCACCCTTATAGATTTTTCCGCTTGCATAATAGACAGTTCCCTCACCATGGGGTTTTCCTTCTTTCCATTCTCCCTCATATTGGGTTCCATTCGGCAACAATAATTTGCCCCATCCGTGGGGCAAATTATTGTCAAGTTGACCTGAGTAATCTCCCCCAACAAATGGAATATTGTGGTGATAGGAGCTCTTGTCACTTTTATCCATATTGGAACACCCCTTACTTAACCGGCTAAGTATGAGCCCGCTTTCGGAATTGTTATAAACACCTGGTTAAGCTTGTTTTTTATAGCCTCTTAGCATTTGTTCATAATGTTCTATATATTATAGAGGATGTCACCTCTGTTTGTCGAATTTTTCGTTTAAAAGCAGCTAATATTACCGCTTGTTAAAGGGGTTGTTTAAGTGAATGACAAAAATATTCATAAACACGATGTTTTAGTAGTAGGCGGCGGGTTGGCGGGGCTCAGATCTGCTTTAGCAGCTTGTGATAATGGAGCAGACACCGCGGTGGTATCGAAAGTAAACCCGCTTCGTTCTCACTCCATTGCCGCCCAGGGTGGTATCAATGCAGCACTTGGCAACTCTCCCGGATCAAAGAATGACACCTGGTTGGATCATGCTTTTGACACCATTAAAGGTTCTGTTTACCTTGCTGATCAAGATGCGGTAGAAATTCTTTGCAGAGAAGCACCAAAAGCAGTGGTCGAGCTTGAACACTGGGGGACGGTGTTTTCAAGAGACGAAAAAGGAAAGCTAGCCCAGAGGCCCTTTGGAGGAGCCGGTGTGCCCAGGACATGTTACGCAGCTGACAGGACCGGGCATAATCTAATGAACACCCTTTTTGAACAGGCAACTTCAAGGGGTATCAAATTTTATAACGAATATTTTGTAACTTCGCTTGTTGTAGATGAAAATAGGTGCTGCGGTTGCACCGCTATAGATATCATCACCGGTGATTTGCATGCCTTTGCCTCCAATTCGTTAATCATGGCAACAGGAGGGCATGGAAAGATTTATAATCGTTCAACCAATTCTCTTATCAATACAGCCGATGGCCAGGCAATGGCATATCGATGCGGGGCGGCACTGAAAGATATGGAGTTTGTCCAGTTTCACCCTACTACTCTTTACGGTTCCAATATCCTGATAACTGAAGGCGCCAGGGGCGAAGGAGCGTACCTGATTAACTCTGAAGGCGACAGGTTCATGTCAAAATATGCCCCGAAGGCAAAAGAACTCGCCCCCAGGGATATTGTGGCCCGTTCCATAATAAAAGAGATAGACGCAGGACGGGGGTTTGAAGATCAATACGTCCACCTTGACCTGAGGCATTTAGGAGCTGAAAAAATTAATGAACGCTTGCCGGGTATCAGGCAAATAGCACGGGACTTCGCGGATCTGGACCCTGCAGAAGATCCCATTCCGGTGCAGCCGGGCCAGCATTATTCCATGGGTGGTATTGATGTGGACAACGATGGAAAAACCAGTCTGGCAGGCCTTTATGGAGTAGGTGAGTGCGCCTGCGTCTCCGTTCACGGCGCAAACAGGCTGGGAGGAAATTCACTTTTAGAGACCCTGGTTTACGGTAAAATTGTTGGGGAAAATGCATGTAATGGCGCTAAAACCATTTCGAATATTAATGTTGTCAAAGACACCATGGATCGGGAAAGAGTTAAATTGAAAAGATTCTTATCCGGGAAAGGGGAAGATTTTTCAACACTGATGCGTGAACTGAGAAAAACCATGTTTGATAAGTTTGGTATTTTCAGGGATGAAGATAACATGCAGGAAGGATTGAGCAATTTATACGATCTGAAAGATAGATTTGAGCATATAGGCATAAAAGACAGAGGGAGGATATTTAATCAATCGTTGCTCAGGATTTTGGAGCTTGGATATATGCTCGATATTGCGGAAACTGTAGCAGTATCGGCCATCAAGAGGAAAGAAAGCAGAGGGTCGCATTACAGGACTGATTTCCCGGATCATAATGATGATCAATTCCTCAAACATACAATAATTAAAAAAGATGAGGGAAAGAATCCATCAATATATTTTTCCCCGGTGAGGTTTGGATTGTTTCCTGTAAAGGAGGATGGTTATTGATGATTATTCGGGCAGCCAGAGGTAAAGGTGAAAGATATGATGACTATAATGTTGATATTATAAATGGGATAACGATACTCGACCTGCTTTTCCAGATACAGGAAGATATCGATCCAACTCTGACTTTTCGGTATTCCTGCCGCGGAGCTGTATGTGGGAGCTGCGCGATATTGGTTAACGGTATTCCGGTGCTTGCCTGCAAGACACCTGTATCGAGGGTAAGAGATATGGAAAGTGGTGACCACGTTACTTTACCGTCTGAAAATGAATTTCCGGACGGAGGGATACTTATAGAGCCTATACCCAAACTTCCTGTGATCAAAGATTTGGTTGTGGATTGGGAACCGTTTTTTAAAGAGTACCGGAAACTTGAACCGGTATTGAAAGTTGATAAAAATCCTCCGGAAAAAGAATACCTGATGGGAAAAGATGATAAAAGAGAACTTGAAAATTACACCAACTGCATATTATGCGCACTTTGTTGGAGCGCATGCCCCGTAATCGGCAGTGTGGAAGGTTATCCCGGCCCCGCTGCCCTGGCGAAGCTGTTCCGTTTTTATCTCGATCCAAGAGAACCTGATAATGTAAAAAGATTGTCACTTGCTGATGACGATTCCGGGTGGTGGGCCTGTGATTTCCATAAAAACTGCAAAGCAGTATGCCCGAAGGGAGTTCCGCCGAATCTAGCTATAGGGAAGGCACGAAAAGAGTTGAAAGGTGAGGTGGATAGAGAATGAGAAGAGAAGAAGACACCCTTGGCGAAATTGAAGTGCCGGAACAGGCTTACTATGGTGCGCAGACCCAGAGGGCGCTAAATAATTTTAAAGCCAGCGGAAGAACGTTTCCAGCTGATTTTATAGAAGCGTACCTGTTGTTGAAAAAAGCCTGCGCCAGTGCTAATGCTGATTGCGGCAAGCTTGAACAAAACAAAAAAGATCTAATTATTGAAGCCTGTGAGCGTGCTGAAAAAATGACGGAAGAATTCAAAGTTGATATATTCCAGGCGGGGGCTGGGACTTCTTTCAACATGAATGTAAATGAGGTGGTGGCCAATCTATCAGCTGAGATCCGAGGGCTGCCCAGGGGAGATTACAGCTGCGTTCATCCAAATGACCACGTCAATATGTCACAATCAACCAATGACACCTTCCCGACCGCATCCCATATAGCTGTGATCTGGAAGGCAGATCGGCTGTTACTCGTATTAAATGACCTGGGAAAAGTTTTTGAAGCGAAGAGTTTCCAGTTCTCCGAAATTATTAAATCCGGAAGAACGCATTTGATGGATGCAACCCCTGTAACTGCAGGCGATGAATTCGGTGCCTATGCATCGGCTATAGGGCGCAGTGCGGATCTGCTCAGACAGGGAAGAGAACTCTTGCTGGAGGTGCCCCTGGGGGCAACTGCAGTCGGCAGCGGTGCTAATACACCTGAAGGATTTAAAGATATTGCTTTAGAACATCTTTCAGAACTTACGGTGCTCTCACTGCGAAAACCCAGGAACCCTTTCGAATCTTTACAGAGCAGGCTTGGGCTCTCAGTTTTCTCAGGTTACATGGATGTACTGGCAAGGGAGTTGAACCGTATAGCTAACGATTTGCGGTTGCTGAACTCAGGCCCGAATGCAGGGATCGCGGAAATAAAGCTTCCTGCTGTACAGCCTGGTTCTTCGATAATGCCCGGTAAAGTGAACCCTGTGATGGCAGAATGCCTCAACATGATCTGCTTCAGGATAATAGGAAACCATGCCACAGTTTCTGAGGCTTCCCAGG
This sequence comes from Syntrophomonadaceae bacterium, assembly GCA_003562605.1. The sequence continues at coordinate 4,716 of PWUG01000407.1, forward strand.
CCGGTCAATTGGAGCTGAATGTTATGACTCCTGTTATGACCCATGCTATCCTGGAGTCCCTGGAGTTACTGATCAATTATCTGCCGGATTTTCAAAAATTATGTGTTGAAGGAATAGAGATAAATGAAAAGAGATGCAGAGATTCACTTTTATTAAACCCGTCGTTGGCCACCTTGTTAGCAACTGATATAGGGTATGACAGGGCGGCAAAACTGGCGCAGGAATCTTTGGAAAAAGGCGTGCCTGTCCCTGAACTGGCCGTTGAAAATAGATTGATTACGAAAAAGCAGGCAAAAGCGATCTTCAAAAATATCTATGAAGACGAATCTTAGCTAGCTATGCTTTTCCATAATTTCTGTAATATCCAACGGGTTAAGCTCGGCTTCTACCAAAGGCTGGTATTTTTTGCCAAGTAATGCCTCCCGGAACCCCGGGCGCTCTTCCTGATCATCGAAAAAAATGCCGGTAGGAATGCGGTCACCCCATTCCTGGGCTAACTTAAAAGCCTCCACAAAGTCACCGGGGTCATGGCCCTCTTCATTTATATCATATACCCTTTCCCGAAACCATTTGAAGGTATTCACCTTATTAAAACTGGGGCATGGCTGTAAAATATCGACAAATGCGAACCCCTGTTTATGGAGGGCTTTTTCTAAAATCTCCCCCAGTTGCTCCTTGTCACCGGCAAAAGATCTGGCTATAAAGCTTGCCTTTAAGCCTAATAAAAACAATATGGGGTTTAAACCGGCAAGCGGGTTGCCATCCGGAGTCGTAGGTGTTTGCGCCCCCTGTCCGCTGGTTGGAGAAGCCTGTCCCTTGGTCAACCCATAAATCATGTTATTGTGAACCAGGCAGGTGACATCTATATTCCGGCGGGCAGCATGAATTAAATGATTGCCGCCTTCAGCATATCCATCACCATCTCCTCCCACGGCTATTATCTTTAACCTGTCAGTGGCCAGGCTTGCTCCGGTAGCTACCGGCAATGTCCGTCCGTGCAGTACATGCATTGTGTTGGTGCGAAAATGCTGCGGCATTTTGCCTGCCTGACCTATACCGGACACTACCAACACCTGGTGGGGCGACAATCCCATTTCGGCTAACGTGCTTTTTAAAACTTCCAGTATGGCAAAGTTGCCGCATCCCGGGCACCAGGTATTCTCTCGATCCAAATCAAAAACTTTGGCATTTACTACCATGGAAATACTCCTCCTTTTGCAAATGGAGCCAGCACATAGTTTGCATTCATTGGGCGACCATCGTATTTTAGTACGGCATGATCAGGCTGTATGCCGGTTTCAGATCTTAGCAACCTGCCCAGCTGCCCGGTAGAATTCATTTCTACTGTTACCAACCGGTTGGCCTGGCTGATGAATTCAAGAACCTGGTTTTTGGGAAATGGCCATAACTGCGGTAAATGTACAACCTGCAATTTTTCGCCTTCTCGATTTGCGATATCCACCGCTTCCCGGCAAGCCCCATAAGATGAGCCCCAGGTAAGCAGTAAGGTTTCAGGTTTTGAACTGCCGTAACTTACAGGTGGTTTAATTTCTTCTGCCAGGGTCTTAAACTTTCGCATTCTTTTATCCACCATTTGACTGCGTATTTCCGGATCTTCCGTAGAGTAGCCGCTTTCTTTATGCTCATTGCCTGTGACAACTACACAGTGTTTACCCTGTCCGGGAAATGCCCGTGGTGAAATACCGGACTCAGTAATTTGATATCTCTTATATTCTGCCATCTGATTTAGCTCTGCTGCATCCAGGATATTCCCGCGTTCAATTGAAACAGCACTTAAATCAAAAGGTTTTACTGTATAAGACGAATCTGCCAGATGTTGATCACTCAATATGAAAACCGGCACCTGGTACTTTTCTGCTACGTTAAATGCATGAACAGTTGTCCAAAAAGCATCCTCAGCAGTAACCGGGGCAAAAATTGCCCGGGGGAATTCTCCATTCCCGGAATACACGCTGAATAAAAGTTCACCCTGCTCCGTCCGGGTAGCCATTCCTGTCGCCGGACCCGGTCGCTGGCCCAGTATAATCACAATAGGCGTCTCGCTGCTACCTGCGAAAGAAAGACCTTCCACCATCAGCGAAAAGCCACTGCCGGATGTGGCAACCATGGATCGCAGGCCGGCGTTTGCTGCACCAATAGACATGTTTATAGCTGCAATTTCATCTTCGGCCTGTTCAAAAGCCAATGGCAAAAGTTTGGCCTGGCGGGCCATATACTGCATCACTCCACTGGCCGGAGTCATCGGATAAGAGCTAAGGAAACGGCAGCCGGCTGCCATAGCACCCAAAGCAAGAGCTTCATTACCAGTCAAAACCATGTTTCCGGTATTATCTGCTTTCTCTATACTAAATGCGCATTTGCCCGAAAAATTATTAAGGGCAAAGTCAGCGCCCGCGCGGGCTGCTTTAATATTGGCATCTGTTATTTTGCTGCCCTTATTTTGAAACAGTTTGCTTAGCGCGTTTTCCAGGATATCAGGTTCAGCACCCATTATTTGCCAGACTGCCCCAGCTGCAACTGTATTTCCCATTACCGCCTTTCCACCATGTTCCTTACCCAGTTTGGCCATAGGCAAAGCCAGTGAATTGGGTATTTGTTCTTCACGTTTGATCATATCCTGGTCATAAATTATTACACTATCGGGTTTCAGTTCACCTGAGTGTAAATCCAATGACGCCTCATCCAAGGCTATTAAGACTTCTAACCGATCACTAAATGAATACAGCGGAAAAGAAGCAACTCGTATCTGGTAAAAGTTATGGCCGCCTCGCACCCGGGAGTAATAATCCTGATAGGCATATAAATGAAGTCCCTGGCCGGCAAAGGATTTAGATAAAATATCACCGATAGTGTTAATTCCCTGTCCTGCTTCACCACCAATTTTTATGGAATAATCATGAAAATCTGCCAAGTTATCGCCTCCTTAACTTAAATAGATATAAGTTCCCGGGTTGTAACCTGTCATATGTTATAGTTATATAATAATAATTTAATTATACTTCCGTCAACTAATTGCCCTGTGCATTTAATTAATGCATAAGCTATCATCCGGGTGAATCGCGGGGTTGAAGGTTAAAAATAGGGGCCTCTTTTGAAAGGTATAATATTGCCAGCACCATATAATTACATGAAAAGGAGAAAAAGAATGGACCAGAAAAAATTTGATGAAGGGCTTGCAATTCGGAAAGAAGTATTGGGACCTGAGTATGTAAATAAGTCGATTAATAATATGACTGATTTTAACCGCCCCATGCAGGAACTTGTAACGGAATACTGTTGGGGAGAAATCTGGAAAAGGCCGGGGCTTTCAAGAAAAACTCGCAGCCTGCTTAATCTAGCCATGATGACAGCCTTAAATCGGCCTCACGAGCTGAAACTTCATGTGCGTGGGGCTCTCAATAATGATGTGACCACCGATGAGATAAAGGAAGTATTTTTACAGTCCGCTATATATTGTGGTGTTCCGGCTGCAATTGACAGCTTCAGGGTGGCCCAGGAGGTCTTTGATGAAAGGAAGTAAACCAACCTGGCCCTGATTTATCCATGATGTTATAATTACGGCAGATGCAGCTCTCTGAAGCTGATTGATTATAAAATATCAAACCGGGAGGCAGATAAAATGAGTAATTCCTCAAGTGAAGCGGAATATGAAAACGCAGTGATTAAAATATCCGGGATGTCCTGCAAACACTGTGCCCAGTTAATTGAAAAAAACCTGAACAGCGAGTCAGGCGTCGCTGAAGCCAAAGTTAATCTGGCTGCGGAGCAGGCCCTCGTTAAATATCAGCCTATGGAAGTCGATCTGACGAAGTTGAAGCAAATAATCAGGGATTCCGGTTACGAAGTGGTTGAGAGTAGGTAAAAATAAAAAGACAACATCTATGTAAACTCATGGCAATTCATGGTGAAGGTTTAAGCGGATGATGTTCACTGTATAATCAAGCTGATCATTATGAGTCATTTGAAGCAGAAAGCTCTGGAAGGAGGCATGTAAAAGATGAGTAAAGATTATTCGAAACTGAAA
>PWUG01000230.1 GCA_003562605.1 Syntrophomonadaceae bacterium
ATTCGTGGTCAGGTATCGGAAGGCGATAATCGCCCTTTATCTTTTACTGCTTATCCCTTCTGCTATCGGCTACCTGGCAACCAGCGTAAACTATGACCTGTTATCGTACATGCCCGGCCACTTGAATTCAAAGCAGGGCGAAGAGATCCTCGATGAAGAATTTGCTATCTCGGGTCTCGGCCTGCTGATGGCCAAAGATAAGAAAAATTACGAGATAACCGGGCTGATTAAAGAGCTTGAATTAGTTGCGGGTATCGATGATATTGTCTGGCTGGGTGATTACAGTGACATTTTCGTACCCCTGGATTTTATCGACCCGCAGGTTACAGAACGTTTTGTTTCAGGCGACACGGTATTACTGCAGATTAAATTCAGGGAAAGCGCCCGCAGCGCCGTGACAAATACCGCTGTAGGGAACATCCGGGACATAATTGCTAATGATCCGGATCTTTATTTCGGCGGGGAACCGGCCATTCTGGTCGATATGCAGACGGGTATTGACGAAGAAATTTTTATCTATACGGCAATTGCCGTCTTTATGATCCTGCTTGTGCTGACGCTTTCAAGCTCACTTTATCTCGACCCGATTTTATTTTTGACTGCTGTAGGCGTTGCTATCATCATCAATATGGGAACTAATATATTTCAGGGCGAAATATCTTTTCTCACGGCATCAATCGCCGCCGTCATGCAGCTGGGCATCTCACTGGACTACTCTATTTTCCTGATGCACCGCTTCGAAGAAGAGAAAGAGAAACACGGCAGCATCGAAGAGGCCATGGCTGCAACAATCAATAAAACTGCCGTAACCGTAGCATCTAGTGCCCTGACCACTATCGGCGGGTTCGCTGCCCTTATGGTCATGCAAAACGGTATCGGCACTGATATGGGGCTGGTTTTAGGCAAGGGAATCGTGGTCAGCCTGGTCGTCACCCTGACCCTTTTGCCCGGTTTAATCCTTACTTTCTATCGCTTTAACAACCGTTACAGGCACCGCATTTTGCTGCCGTCGTTTAAACCGCTGTCGGGGCTGATTATTAAATACAGATGGGTATTCGTTATTGTTTTCCTGGTTATCGCCATACCCGCCTACCTGGGCCAAAACAAGGTTGATTATTACTACTCGAATATACACTTCCTGCCACGCGACTCACAGGCTGCAGCGGCAACAGAAGAAATAATGGATCAATATGGCGCCGTTGATATTGCTTATGTGATTACACCCGACCGGGGCAGGCAACAGGAAAGCGAACTGGTTAAACTGATAAAGAATATCGAAAACGTCGATTCTGTGGTGGCCATATCTGAACAGGTCGACATGGCTATACCGGACATAATTATTCCGGAAGAGGCCCTTGCTGAATTCAAGGGCGGGGATTACCGCAATATGATGGTATTTTTAACAGAAGCGGAGGATGAACAATTGCTTTTTGCCACGGTGGACCAGATCCGTGACACGGCGGGGACTATGTTTCAGGAATATTACGTGGCCGGGCCCTCTGCCTTAACCCGGGATATGGCTGCTCTTTCCCGGGCTGATGCCCCTAATGTTGCCCTGGTTTCGGTAGTAGCAATAAGTCTGATTATTGCGCTGACCATGAAATCTCTTACCCTGCCCCTGGTTTTGGTTCTCGCTGTTCAGCTGGCCATTTGGATCAATATCAGTCTTCTCCATTTCCAGGACCAAACCGTTTCGTCGCTAACCCCGATTATTATCGGGGCCATTCAGCTTGGGGCTACGGTCGATTATGCCATTTTATACACCCTGCGCTACCGCGAAAACATTGCCCTGCTGTCAGGGCGGATCGAGGCGGCGAAAAAGACGATTGAAGATACCGGCCGGTCAATATTAACCAGTGCGCTGATTCTTTTTTCAGCCACTTTTGGCATTTCATTAATTGCCGGGATAAAAGCAACCAGGGAAATGACCATGCTTATCGGCAGGGGGGCCCTGATCAGCATGGTTGTTATGTTTACCCTGCTACCGGCTTTACTGCTGATCGGTGATAAAATAATTAGCTGGACCACCGCAGGCTGGGCAAAAAAAGCAGACCTGATTACCGAGAGCAGAGAACAGACACCAGGAGGTTTGAATAATGGCTCATAAAAGTATTCGTCCCATAATATCGCTGCTGATTGCCCTGGTGGCTATAGGCGCCGGCATATTCTACATAGCCTTAAGCCCCGGCGCTGATGCAGACGAAACATACAACTTTGCTTCAATGAATGCAGGCACAGCGGATAAGTTTATTCCGGGAGAAGAGACACCTGCGCAAAAAAACGAAACTGTTTACGTTCTGCTCGATCATGACGGATCGGCAACCAACCAGAGAATTGTTAACCGTATTTATGGGCAGATCGACCCCTCGGCATCAACTGTCGTTGATCACGGGCACTATCTTTCTGTTGAAAACATGGTTGCTGCTGCTGAACCGATTGTAGAGGAAGGACGCCTGCTATGGGATAGCAGACTGCTCAGCGGAGAAGATCTCTATTACGAAGGCATCCTCGAAAAAGATCCGCCTGTCAGTATAAACATAGATTATTTTCTGGACGGCAAACCGATCAGCGCTGCAGATTTAGCAGGTAAAAGCGGGCGTCTGGACCTGGTGATCAAAGCAAAAAATAATCTCCGGTATGAAGAACCGATCAGCTACTATGATTATGAAGATAACTTAACAACTGTTGAAGACACAAATTACGTTCCTTTCCTGGTCCAGGGAGAGCTGGAAGCAGATCTGAACCGCTTCTCAAATATTGACACCGGTGATGGGATTAATATAATTACCGGACAGAACGCAAGAATTAATTTCATGATCTTTCCTTACCCGGAAGCTGAGACAACCATCAGCATGGACGGTGAAGATATTGAATTGGATAATATCACCTTCGTCGTCAGTCCCCAACTGCCTCCCCTGCCTGATATGGAGATAGAGGATGAATTGCTGGCGATGTTAGAAGGCCTTTCTTTGCTGGATGATGGTATGCGAGAGCTTTCGTCCGGCGCCGACCAGCTGCTGCAGGGACTGACCCGCTTTCAGAACGAAAGCAGCAGTCTGTCAGCAGGTACAGGCGATATGGATGCTTTTATTGAAGGTTACAGGAAACTGAGCGGACAATACAGGGCATTAATGGCTGGTGCAGATATGGTAGAGATAGCCGGTGCTGTAAGTGCCCTGCAAAAACTGCTGGGGGAAGTAGACGAGATTCCCGAACCGGCAGCAATCACAGAAGAGATTAAAGCGGTGGCTGGAAATTCGGCAGAGTTGGCGAAGCAAATAGAGGAACTAAACAGCAGCCTTGATGGCCTTGGGGATACAAGCTCACCAATCAAGCATGAAGCTGAAAGATTAATTGCGGAAAATGAGCCCGGTTCAGATCTTCATCAGCTTGGGCTCCTACTGCTGGAACGTGAGGAACAGGTTGAAAAAGCTCTCTCTGAAAGACGATTGCTCGAAAGAACCATCGGTGAACTGACCGCCGCTGTCGGTACGCTCGACAGCGAATGGACCGACAGCTATGCACCAGGCCTGCAGGCCCTGCAGGAGCTCGACAATTTACTGGCGGGAGATACAGCTGCAATGCTGGAAGAACTGCCGGCTTTGATCGATCAGCTTTCACACTATAAGGATTATTTTAACCAAATAGAGGGCATTCTGGACGCTGCAGACGATATGGCTGAAAACCTGGCCCTGCTGCCCGGAGCTCTGGATAAACTGGTATACGGTCAGACGCAGATCAGCGTCGGTTTAAAAGAACTGCGTGTGAGAGGTATTCTGGCTATGAAAAAAGGATTAATCGAAGGCATCAACGAATATAGATTCGGTGCAGCTAAAATTGACCTGATGACCATGCTGGCCGATGATTATAAATCATATGCCGACAACGAACACAACCGCCACAGTGAAGTGCAGTTTATTATGCAAACTGCTGCAATTACAATTGACCAGTCATCTGTTGAACAACTGGAAGCGGAAAAGGACACAGAAAAGAAGGACCATTGGTCTGCAAATTTATGGGCTAAGATAACCAGTCTTTTAAATTGAAATGGGGTCTGTTTCCATGGTTGAAGATAAAATAGATACCCGCTCCCGAATCTTAGAAGCGGCCGCCGATATAATCGGCAAAGAGAGAAATTTAAATCTGACGGTAAGAGAAATTGCCACCCGGGCCGATGTTAATATAGCTTCAATTAATTACCACTTTCGCTCGAAAGAAAACCTGATCAGCGAGGTTGAACTCCTGCTGATGGAAAAAATCCGCAATATCTATACTAACCTAAACGATTCTTCCTGCAGTATAAAAGAAAGGTTAACTAACTGGGCCAATAACCTGATCAAGCACTTAATCGATTATCCCGGCATTATCTATTTAATCGGCACCAGGGTTTTGGAAAGAGAAAACACCTGTATCAACCAATACCTAAACCTGATGGAAACCGATCTCGCTCCCCTGGTTAAAGAGTTGGCCGGCACTGATGATGATACTATTGCCAGGTTTAAGGTACTTCATCTGATCTCGGGAGTTGTCTATCCTATCCTTATTTTCTCCAGCAGCGATAAATCTGTTGTTATCGATATTAGCAATGAGGCAACTCGAAAACAATACATAATCTCCCTTATCACAAGTATTGAAATGGCTTAAAAAGTTTGAACCGCCACGGATCGTTATACCAACCTGCATATGCCTAAATCCCCATAATGTGATAACCGCAGTCCGCATAAATCACCGTCCCGGTAACAGCACGGGACAAATCCGCTGCCAGGAAAAGGGCTGTACCGGCCACATCACCGGCGGTAGCCAGGCGGCGAAGCGGTGTTTTCTCTTCAACCCCGTCGAGCAAACGGTTAAAATCCTTAACACCCTTTGCAGAAATAGTTCTTATCGGACCGGCAGAAATTGCATTAACCCTGATACCCTGCGGCCCAAGGTCAGAAGCGAGATAACGAACACTTGCTTCCAGCGAAGCCTTGGCCACACCCATCACGTTATAGTTTGGCACTACACGCTGCGACCCCTGAAAAGTAAGGGTTATAATACTTCCCCCTTCACTCATCAGCGGGTAAAGGCGCTTTGCTGTCGCAACTAATGAATAAACACTTACATTATGGGCCAGGATAAAACCTTCGCGGGATGTATCGGCATAAAGGCCGGCCAGTTCTTCCTTTTTAGCATAAGCAAGGCTGTGTACAATACCGTGCAAAATGCCCCACTTCTCTTTAAGCTTCAAGGCCAGGTTATCCAGCTCGGCATCTTTGGCAACGTTGCAGGGTAAAAGAAGCGACCCGGGCATTTCTTTTTCCACCAGGCGTCTCACTTTATCCTTAAACCGTTCATCCTGATAGGAAAATGCGAGATTGGCCCCTGCGTTATTCAGAGCCTGTGCAATCGACCAGGCGATACTGCGCTTATTAGCCACACCCATAACAACTATATTTTTCCCCTGGAGCAAAGTAGTGTCCATCATCTAATCAATCACCTTCCTAAATATTTACAGCAAAAATCCGCTTTGAGAAAATTCCTAAGACGCCCTCTTTTTATCCCGGGCCAGGTGAAGAATTGATTTTGTGTCAGGATCGACATTGCCGAAAATAATGAAAATCAGGATCTCTTCAATAAAACCAATTATATAAATCAAAATTACCAGCCTTACAAAAAGGGTTGTATCAAACCAGAAGGAAGAAATTATAACCATAAAAACCAAAATTGCATTCATACGTAAAATAATTGTATGCATCATTACCGGTCTGCGGAATAAGATCCCTGAAAGAATAAATGAAAAGCCGAGCAGCGAGAAAAATATAATCAGGTAGATATTATTGGCGGCTATCGCTTCGGGCTGCAGGTAGTATAGAAAATATGCTGATGAAATATAGAAAAAGAGATCGGCCAGGGAATCAAGTTCCTTGCCGAATTTTGAAACCTGGTTAAGTTTACGGGCTGCAATCCCATCGAAAAAATCAGTCGATCCTACCAGAATATATGCAATCAAAAATAGATCCTCATAGCCGTAACGCAGCAGCAGGTAGAGACCCGGAAGTAAAACAACTCTTGATAAAGATAACAGATTGGGCAGGGTTAACCTTACAACCATAAATTTTCCTCCTCAATAACGAGTCGGCTAATGATAACATATTCGAACCCGGCAGGCTATATAGTAGCTTCACACGAACACTTTTTATAAGAACCTGAAGTTATCCACATCAAAAAGGCCGCGATCGGTTATTTTAAGAGAAGGAATTACCGGCAGAGCCAGAAAAGAAAGGGTCAGAAAAGGCTGGGGCAAACAAACGCCAAGATCTCTGGCCGCTGTCAGAAGCTTTTCCATCCCCGAGGCCACAGTCCCGGCAGGTTCTAAAGTCATCAGCCCTGCTACAGGCAGGGGCAGGCAGGCTTTGACCCGATTACTGCCATCAACGACGACAAATCCACCTCCGACTCTGGCAAGTTGGTTTACTGCAGTAGCCATTGCTTTCCCTTCAACCCCGGCAACAATTATGTTGTGGGAATCGTGAGCCACGCTGGATGCGATAGCCCCCTGCTTCAGTCCAATTCCCTGCACAAGCCCCACTACAAGACGGCCGCTGGCCTTATGCCTTTCAATTACAGCTATCTTGTTGATACCGGCGTAAGAATCCGCTTTCATCGTGCCATCACTATTGCAGGAAACATTCAGGAATAACTTTTCGGTTGTCAGCTGCCCGGGCATTACCCCGATTACCGCTGTATTACCGGCAGGTAAACTCAGGTTAAAATCCTTATCAGTAACCTCCCGCGCTATTTTAACCGATTGCAGGGCTGACTGCGGCGGGCTGTAATTTGAGATGGGAGAAGTTAACTGACCTTCACGTACCGCTACCAGGCCATTTTTCACCACCAGGCAAACTTTAAAATTTCTTAAATCTTCAAAAACTACCAGGTCGGCCCGGTAACCGGGTGCCAGTGCACCGCGGTCATAAAGCCTGTAGTGCTTAGCCGGGTTAATAGTTGCTATCTTTATCATCTGAAATGGATCCCCACCCAGTGACACTGCTGTTTTAAGCAGTTCATCAAGATGTCCTTTGCCGAGCAGTTCACCCGCTTCACGATCGTCAGTGCCAAACATGAAAGCGCCTGCGGTTGCATTGTTGATCAGCGGAAGGAGTTCTTCCAGGCTTGAAGAAGCTGAACCATGCCTGATTATTATTTTCATACCGCATTGCAGTTTCTCCAGGGCTTCTTCAGCGGAAATGCATTCATGATCTGTAGTAATACCGGCACTAAGATAGGCCTGCAATCCGTTGCCGCTAACTGCAGGCGCATGACCGTCAACCACCTTTCCGGCACTATGGGCAGCTATTATTTTTGCCAGCACTTCCTGATCTCCGTCCAAAACACCCGGGTAGTTCATCATCTCACCGAGACCAACCACACGCGGGTGCTTAAGCAGATGGGCTGCCTGTTCCGCATTTAATTCTGCGCCCGATGTTTCCATTGCAGTCGCAGGCACACAGGACGGTACAGTAAAGAAAAAATCACAGGGCAATCCTTCTGCAGCAGCCATCATCAGGTCAACACCGTCGGTGCCCAAAACATTGGCAATTTCGTGCGGATCATTGATAACACAGGTTGTACCGCGGGCTACCAGAACACGAGCCAATTCCGGTGGAAGCAAAAGAGTGCTTTCGATATGAAGGTGAGCGTCGATCAGGCCGGGAGACAGGTATTTACCTTCCAGATCAATTATTTCTTTGCCCTCTTTATATTCACTGCCAATTGCGGTTATCAGACCATCCTGTACGGCCAGGTTAGCCTCGGAAATTTCACTGCTGAAAATATTAACGATACGTCCGTTTTTCAGCAGCAGATCAGCAGGCTGATCACCTTTTGCTACGGCCAGGCGGTTACGCATCTTCTGAAAAACAGCCCTTTCATCTTTGGTCATAAACATTGCCTCCAATAAATTATACAGTTGTCGATATTTGATATATTCCCTGTTGGAACCTTCTCTTCCTGTCTGGATAAGGAACCGTTTGCGCACTTATATTGTCAAAGTTGATGCAGAGTAAAATAATGGGGGGGATATTCAAGTGTATTATTCAAAGCTGAAAACAGTGAGCGGTATATTGTGCCTGTTGCTATTAGCTTCGACAGTAGCGGGAGGGTGCACGGTTTTTAATACCGGTGAAGGATTGGCCGCGCCGGTAGAGGAAGTGGATGATCGGCTTGTCGCTGCCAATAATAACTTCGGCTTCAAGCTATTTCGGGAGCTTTCAGGTAGTAACCCTGGTGACAATGTTTTCATTTCACCATCGAGTATTCTGACAGCCCTGGCAATGACTTACAACGGGGCCGAAGAAGAAACCCGTTCCGCAATGGAAGAGACACTCCTGTTGCAGGGCATGTCCATGGATGAAATCAATGCTGCTTTCGCAGACCTGCTTACGATTCTTGAAAACCCTGACCCGGAAGTGGAGTTGGCCGTAGCCAATTCGCTATGGGCTCGTGAAGGAGTTGATTTTAATGAAGACTTCCTGCAGCGTAACCGTGATTACTACAAAGCAGAAATAGCTGAACTCGATTTTAGCGACGAGGACGCCGCTGACCAGATCAATGCATGGGTAAAAGAGAAAACCAGGGATAAGATAGAAGAGATCGTGGAAGCGCCAATTGCCCAGGAAACAATCCTTTTTCTGATCAACGCCATCTATTTTAAAGGTGAATGGTCTGAACCGTTTGACACGGAACTGACCCGTGAAATTCCTTTTAACCTGCCAGACGGCAGCCAGAAAAACCACCCGGTCATGTTTCGCAAGTACGATTTTCGCTACCTGGAAAATGACCTTTTCCAGGCAGTCAGCCTGCCCTATGGCAAGAATGAAAGAGTCAGCATGTATATTTTCCTGCCTGCCGAAGGGGTTAAACTGGAAGAACTTTATGAGGATATGAACTCAACAACCTGGGAAAATTGGCTTAACTCGTTTCGGGTTATGGAAGGGGAAGTCGGACTGCCCCGTTTCGAATTCGATTTTGAAATTTCTTTAAATGAGACATTGAAAACTCTGGGTATGGGCATCGCTTTTGACGATGAAGCAGCTGATTTCAGCGGCATGCATCCAATTCCGCCGCGCCTTTACATCAGCGAAGTCAAACATAAAACTTTCGTTGCTGTAAATGAAGAAGGGACTGAAGCCGCGGCTGCAACCTCGGTTGAAATTGCTGTAACGGCAATGCCGGAAAGTTTTATGATGATAGCTGACAGGCCCTTTTTCTTTGCCATCTCTGATGATATGACCGGGACAATTCTCTTTATGGGTTCTGTAAACGAACCTATGTAAATTTAAATGCCGGCAATTTTATGATCGCATTTGAGCAAGCTGCAGCTGTTAGTGTAAAAATAACATTTGACAGCAAAACGCATATGTTGTTATAATATATGCAAATTAAGGCATATGTAAGCAAGGGGGGAAATTATGGAAGATTACTTAAAGGCACTGAAGGGCATATCAGAAAAAACCAGGATCCGGATTTTGGCGCTTTTACACCAGACCACGGAGGTCTGTGTCAGCGATATTGTTGATGCCCTCCAGGAAAATCAATATAAGGTATCACGGCATTTAAAGATATTGCAAGAAGCAAAACTGGTAATAAGCATCAGAAAAGGACGCTGGATTTATTACCAGCTAAATCAAAACCAGCTTCACTTTAATGATACTCTTTTAAACGCGGTTAAACATATTTCTTCCAGGGTAATCAGTGAAGACCTGCAAAGGCTACAGCAAAAACTTTCGAGAAGGGGAACTAATCAATGTAGTGCTGATTCCGGTATTACCAATAAATAATTCTGCAGCTAAACCTTACATACTTCCAGGTATTAAAACCAGCATCCGTAAATAATTTCACTCATTTAGTTGAAAGAGAAGCAGGCCGCCGGTAAGCGCCAGTTTAACGGTACGGCAAATCAACCAACGCTAATTTGAGGAGGAATGTTTTATGATGCCGAATAGCATGGAAATAGGGAAACGTTTTTTTGGTGAGAAACTGTATGAGAGAATTGTCGGTTACATGAAGAAAGATCCCGAAAAAAACCTTGACAGGATTGTTGATTTAGTCGAAAAAGCCCCGGTAGCAGCGCACCATAAAGAGTACGCCCGAAAGATCAGGGATCACATACAGGAAAGCCCGTCAACAAGAAAATACATTCAACGCATCATCAGTGAGCTGGATGAAAATATTCACAATCATTTTTTTGTAAATATACTCGTCAATGCCTCTCTAATCGGACTGCCAAAGCAAATGTCGGCTTCGAAAGCACTGGGCTGCAGTGTTCCTTATACTATTCTTATCGATCCAACCAGCAAGTGCAATTTGAAATGTACCGGTTGCTGGGCCGGTGCATATGATAAACATGACAGCCTTAGCCTTGATGAAGTAGATCGGATTGTCAGCGAAGCAAAAGAACTCGGTATATATTTTATTGTCATGTCCGGAGGAGAACCTACTGTCTGGCCATACCTTTCGGAATTGTGCCGTAAACACAGTGATGTAGCTTTCATGATTTATACCAACGGAACGCTCATCGATGAAAACATGGCGAGATGGATGCGCGAAGTTGGCAATATAAGCCCTGCGTTCAGCCTTGAGGGCGGCCGCGATACAACCGACCGGCGCCGCGGTAAAGGCGTTTACAATCGAATCATGAAGGCTATGGACAATTTGAGTGAAAACGGAGTTGCCTTCGGTTTCAGCGTCACTGTCACAACAGAAAATTGCGAAGAAATCCTTGCAGATGAGTTTATTGACCTGATGATCGAAAAAGGGGCTATATATGGCTGGTCATTTCACTACATCCCCATTGGCAGCAATCCTGATTTTTCATTAATGTTGCGCCCTGATCAGCGTGTTGCAATGGCTGAAAGAGTGCGCTATATTCGCGAAAACAAACCTATCCTGGTTGCTGATTTCTGGAATGACGGAGAATTAACCCACGGCTGCATTGCCGGGGGTAGGCGCTATTTCCATATAAACGCCCGCGGTGATGTTGAACCGTGTGCTTTTGTGCATTTTGCAGCAGACAACATTAAGGGGAAACCACTGAAAGAAGTTCTGCGTAACCCGCTTTTTAAAGCTTACCAGGAACACCAGCCTTTCAGCAGTAACATGCTGCGGCCCTGCCCGTTGATTGACCTTCCGGAAATGCTGCGGTCAATGGTTGATAAAACCGATGTTTTACCTACCCATGAAGGGGCCGATACAATTTTATATGGTGACCCTGCCCGGCAGATAGACGAAATCGCTGCAGCCTGGAAAGGAAAAGCCGATAGCAAGTGGGCACAGTGGCAGGAAGCAAAGTGTGAAAAAGGAACAGAAGAAGTCTTAAGCACCTGATAACCAGGGCGGAAATAACCGGCATGCACCGGAGGAGCTTATTAATGCAGGCGGATTTAATCCAATCCGCCTGCTTCCCGGTTCTGACAATAGAGAAATAGGCGCTGGAGATCTCTTGCCTTCAAGTATCAGCCCTTTCACCCGCCAAATCCTGGGTAATATCAGAAGTGGCGCTTATAGCAATTTGGCGGGCATAATAATTGCACAACTATGTAATGCTATGATGTTTATGTTGCGGGAAATCCGGCGCCAGGGCCATATCCATCAGGTATGCATAGCTAAAATTCGGTTCCAGCAGCATTTCCCTGATCGGGGCAATATCAGTCTCCCTCCTGATTAAACTGAGATAAACCCCGGCACAGTTTACTTCACCGGTAAGACGAAAACCAACCAGCCGGTTATCATTCACCCAAAGTTTGCGCAGGTTGCCATTGCGGCGAACACGAAGCTCATCTCCCTCCATAATCCCGGCAGCTATAACCGGTATGCCCAGGTGTTTCAGGCTGTTCATACTATCTGAACCGCTGTAGATTATATCATGTCCAAGGAGATTACGGCCTACCACATAGCCCTGGGCTACAGCATTAGGATAGTTGGCATGGGCATAACGCTTTCCGCTAATCCGATCGATTGTTTCGGCGATATCTCCCGCAGCATAGATTTCGGGAAAATTAGTACACAAGCGATCGTCAACCAGCACGCCCCAGTCGGTTTCGATTCCCGACCCACTGAGCAGTTCGATATTCGGTTTCAAACCCGTAGCGGCAACAAGCAGATCAGCCCTGTGCTCCTCACCTGAGCGCATCCGGACAAATTCAGTTTTTTTATCGCCGCTGAAGGCAACCGCATCGGCATCCTTACCCCGGAGAATATTGATACCCCGCTCCTGAAGCATCTCGAGCACCAACTGGGAAGTCTCGGGATCAAGCATTTCACGCATTACCCGCGAACGGACGAGCATCGTCACCGCTAATCCCATCGCCTGCAAAAGCAGAGCAATTTCCACACCGATAAAACCTGCTCCGACAATTAAAGCTGTCTTCACTTCCTTGCTGCGTACACGACTTAGAAGCTCTTCTCCTGCCTGAAGTGATTTGAAATTATGGATGCCCTCCTTGTCGGAGCCATCAATCGGAGCATAGAGCCGGCTCCCTGCAGCAATGACAAGTTTGTCATATGAAAGCTTTTCTCCACCATCGAGCAACACCCGGTGCAGCTTTGGATCTATTTCCAGCACACGCTTTCCAGAACGGTAATCGATCCTCAGGCGGTTCGGAAAATCCTCCCCTTTCCAAAAGTGAACTGCGTTGCCGGTCAGGAAATACTCGGCCATAGCCGGAGGCGAGTAAGGGGGGTACGGTTCACCGGAAAGCATAACAATTTCACATTGATCGTCAAGTGTGCGCAGTGTTTCAGCCGTGGTAACACCGGCCGGACCGGCGCCGATAATGACAACTTTAAACATTACAGTGTTACCTCCTTTGCCCCATGGTGGGCAACAACCAACCGATTGAGCTAGGGCATGGGGATGCTTTCCGGTTCGACTGCGGACAGACCCAGTCCTTTGCGTTTCATCTCGATATGCCGGCGGATCAAAACCGCTGCCTTTTCCGGATCCGGCTCTACCGCAAAAGTAGCGCCGACCACCTCATCGAGACCTTTAGCCAGTAGATTGACCACGTTGGGGCTCCCAAAGATCGGCGGCTGCACTCCTAACACCGTGTAAATGCCCGAGGCGACTACATAAGCGCCGATGGAAACCGCTTTTTCAGAATACCACTCCGGAGCAGCACCTGCCAGCGGTAGTTTGTCTATATCTGTCCCGAGGAAATTGGCCAGGGCTGCCGCCAGGACCAGGATGCGGGTGTTGTCAACACAGGAACCCATGTGCAAGACAGGAGGAACACCGAGCGCTTTGCATATTTCTTTCAATCCACTACCGGCTTGCTCGGCAGCTTCCGGCATCATGAAGCCCGCCTTCCCATTGGCAACAGCGCTGCAGCCTGTTACTACCACCAGGATATCATTTTCGATCAGGCGGCGGGCAAGAGTCACATGCCCGTAATCATGCTTGATTTTTGGGTTATTACAGCCGACCACAGCTGCAGCCCCGCGGATTTTACCGGCCTTAATCGCATCAACCAGCGGTTCCGGACTTCCGCCGAGCGCACCGACTATCGCTTCAACGGAGAATCCGGCCATCATTTCTGTGGGCGTATCGGGAATACGCACACGATCGGGAATACGGTTAGCGTAGTTTTCCACACCGAGGCGTACAATCTGCCTGCCTATTTCCAATCCCCGCTCAGGGTCAAAAGAAATGTGCGTAGCCCCGGTAAATTTAGCTTTGTCGAAAGTGGAGATAACTTTGGTATGGAAACATTTTGCGACCTCAACCACTGAAGGCATAATGCACTGGTAATCGACAAGCATCGCTTCGAGGGCTCCTGTCATGATCGCCAGCTCCTGGATCAGGTGGTTGCCGGCCATGGGAATGCCGCGCCGCATCTGCAGCTCGTTGCCAGTACAGCAGAGACCTACCAGGTTTATGCCCTTCGCGCCATGCTGCTCTGCCAGCTCCTTCAGTTCGGGATCCATAGCCGCCTGCACAATAACATCAGAAAGCATCGGATTATGACCGTGCAGAGCTATGTTGACCATATCGGGTTTCAGTACACCAAGGTTTGCTTTAGAAGCAATCGGGGACGGTGTGCCGAAAAGGATATCTGAAACCTCGGTGGCAATCATCGACCCGCCCCAACCATCGGAAAGGCTGGTGCGCAATCCGTGCAGCAATATATTCACGTAGTCATTATCTACCCCCATGTGAGTCCGGTGCAGGACCTCCACATTTTCACGATCGATTCCGCGCGGGGTTATGCCTAGCTTAGCCCAGAGTTCACGTCGAGATGACGGCACTCTCTTCAGGAAAGTGAGCGCTTCCTTACGCGTCCCGAAATCCTCCATCATCTCCCAGGCCAACTCCTTGGCAATAACCTGAGTACTTTTCCCATCGGTTGCAATATCGTATTCTGCGGCAATCCGCTTCAATTTCTCTTCATCATTAACCCGGTAAGACTCTGTATCGCCTGCTCCGACATGATAGAGAGCCTCCAAAATATCGCGTCCATGATCGGAATGAGCTGAAGCCCCGGCAGCAATAGTCCGGGCCAGGTTGCGGGCAACGATTACATCGGCATCGGCGCCGCAAACTCCTTTTTGTGGTCCTTCCCCGAAGGGGTCGACACGGCAGGGGCCCATAGCACAGTTGCGGCAGCTCAATCCCAGAGAACAGTAGCCGCACTGGGGCTCCTGGGCATGCAGCCGATTCCAAACTGTTTCAATATTTTCTTCATCAGCGTAGCGCAGAATTTTCTGCGCATCTTTAGCAATACTCCACTCTTTATAATGGGAAGACATCTTGAACCTCCTCATAGCAAATTTTTATGTTATCCTGGGGTAGAACAAATCAACGATCGGTCAATTTAGAAACTTTTTCCCCCCAATCACGCCATGCTTCAAAGTTTTCCGGCAGATGGGATGGTTCGGGAGGCACGGAAACGGCAGCTACTGAGACGGACCGGGCAAGCCGTGAACTTGCTACTCGCGTTAATTCGTTGATATCGCCAAAGATGAGCGCATTTACTTTACAAATCTCGACACATGCCGGCTCCAGCCCTTTTCCCTGCCGCTCAACACAGTGATCACACTTGAGAGCAACGACCTTGTCTTTTAACGCCTCAAAAGTGTCGTAATAGCGGATCACGTCGAAAGGACAGACCATGGCGCACATGGCGCAGCTGATACATTTGTCGCCGTCGATTAGGACAATTTCGCCGTTGGCGGTTCGGCTTATAGCCGCGGTAGGACATACAGCCATACAGGGGGCAGGATCGCAATGTCTGCATTTGTTGGGAAAAGAAGAGTTCAGGTAGATTCCCGGGCCTACGTATATGCGCGGCCTCGGTTTGGGGTCCTCAAATACTGCCTGGTAAAGATTTTTGCTTTGCGAGTGCTCAACAGCACAGGCAATCTCACACTGCTTACAGCCAACACATCTCTCCGGTTGCACAAACACCGTTTTCATGCATCTACCTCCTTATACTCTTTTTAGAGCCTGCTTATTCCAAGCAGCATTAAGCTGCTTATTAGCCAAGGCGGTAGTTGTAGAAATAACTACGGTGATATGGCGTCCTCACTACTGTGTTCGCCTGTTTTGAAAATAACAGAAAATTCGACTCGAGTCAAGAATAAATAATATATATTCAAAAAAGAGGGGGGATTTTTGGGGCGGATTAAATAGCGATTCCAACAGGGAGGGATTACCTTTTACAGTTTGACCAGGTAGCAATATATTGCATTCCGGAAATATCAAGGGCAGGACTGACATCCTTCCACCTGCCGGGCAAGCCCTGTTCCCGGGCACCTATCTCAAAATGGCACATAGCAATACCCGCGTCGATGTTCTGAATAGATATTTTACCTAAAATCCGATTGTAGATTTTATTTTCTCTGAGGAACAGGTGAAAAATTCCATTATCAGCTTTCACCACACGCCATGGCTGGCGGTTAGACGCCGAAGGGCCCATGCGTATGGCATCCAGAGCTTTCCGGTAATCACCTGCATCTGCTTCTGAAAGCGGTGTAATCCCATCTGCTTTTAAAAAAAGTTCAGACCATGGTTTGCGTTTTTTTGAGTTGGCGCCGATTCGGAATATGCGGTCCATGGTGGAGAGTTCTTTTGCCGGGTAACCAACAGGAGTAATCGCCGGCAGCAGCTCGTCTTCAGTAAGATTCATTTTCGAAGCAAACGCGCTGCGCTTAAAAGTCCCTGCCAACCAGCAGGTGCCGAGTCCGAGAGCGGTAGCTTTCAAAATAATATTTTCCATGCAATAGCCGAAGTCTTCAAAATTTCTACTTCCTTCTTTAGCTGCCCCCAACACATAAAGATTCGCGCCCTTGATTACACCATAGGTGCCCAGGCGTCGAAGTTCGTCGCGGCCAAGCGGCTCAAGATTCAGCAGTTGAAAGCGAACCGCATTTCCAAATGGACCGGAATTCATTGCCGTGCAAAAGCTATCCAGTTCACTGCGAATAGGACCACTTACAGGGCTGCTGTCATAACTGCGGACAGACACTCTTTTTTTTACTGCATCCAGTGCATTCATAAATTCTAACACTCACCTTAATCTTTTATATGGGTAAAAAAGCGTACCGGTACTGTACCTGAATAGCAGCATCACCATAAGCATATGCGATAGTTATTAAATAAGCTTCAGGTTAAGTCATTCAGGTTTAACTAGACAACAATAAATTGTATGTGGGAAGGAAAAAACCTAAGCTTCTTCCTGTTTTAGCATGCTGACGATCAAGGCGATAACCAATCCGATACCAAAACCACCAATCAGGCCATTAGTCCCAAAATAGATTACCCCGAGCAGGGGAAATACTGTGAATCCGATAACAACAAAAATAAGGAAAACCGGTTTAATTCCAAAAATAACACTTCACCCTTTCAGTTTGTGATATAACCCGACAAACATAAAAACAGATTTGCCACCTGGTTGTTATACTCTTTAATAAATCATTTCCATAAGGCAAATGCCTTATTCAGCATAAGAGACATAACCGGGGATTTGATCTGAGGTGCTCTTAACATTTTATACAATAATGCGCCAAAAGGCAAAACTGTCTCAGCTTGTGAATAATTGCTACAAGCGGATTAGGTTTAATTTAAGGCCGTTTTTAAAGAAATGCACCGACAATCTCGTCAATATAAAAAATCCGTCTATGAGAACTAAATTAATTTATCGGGCAGGATTATCACAATATGCGGCATAATTATCCTTTATAACTTAATTCTGCAGGTTTGGAAATAATCTTATCAAAGCTTTGAGAGGAGATAATTATGCAGGTTAGCTCGGGAATAGTTGGGAAAAAGCTAAAGGAATTTAATACCGTTATTACCCAGAGGCAGGTAAATAATTATGCTGCTGCTGTCGGCGACATAAATCCCTTTTACCTCGATGACGAAAGGAAAGGAGGCCTGATCGCTCCGCCTACGCTCGCCGCTGCAGTTACCTGGCCAATCATTCAAAATATTTATGATTATATTGACCTGGGCTACCCACCAGAAATTCTTTTCCAACTTGTTCATTACTCCGAACACCTGGTTATTTATCGCCCAATGCATCCAGGCGATAAAATAACGATAAAAGGTGAAGTGGCTGCAGTTATCCCCGAAAAAAGAGGTACCCACGTAATCTTTAAGCTGCCCGCCATGGATAACAAGGGCAAGCCCCTTTTTACCGAGTATATCGGTGGGATGCTGCGGGGAGTTGAATGTACTGATAAGGGCCGCGGTTCGGAAAACATCCCCTCCCTTTCTGTAGCGACAGAAAATGAAGTCCCCATCTGGGAAGTGCCGCTGCCGATTACCCGGGAAGCCTGTTATATCTACGAAGGGTGTTCCAACGTTCCTTTCCCGATTCATACTTCACCTGCGTTCGCCCGTAGTGTGGGCATGCCCGATATTATCTATTTTGGCATCGCCACCCTCGCCCTGGCTGTCCGCGAGCTGGTCAACCGGGAAACAGGATCAGACCCCTCCGGGATTCAGACGATCGCCTGCCGGTTTCGCGGCATGGTTCTGCCCAACAGTTTTATTCGTATTCAGCTTATGCAGCGACAAAGCGATTCAAACGGAAAAACTCTGCATTTCAGGGTTCTTAACCAGGAAGGTCGAGAAGCAGTCAGCAGCGGATTTATGCGGATCACCCCTTAGCTTTTAACTCTAGTTAAGCCAGTCCATTAAAGCAGGATAACTTAAGAGAAGGTAGAATTAGATAGACAACCAAAATTTGTTGCTACTTTCTAATTAAAGAATAATTTTTACTGGAGGGAATCTATTGAACGCCAACGATTGGAAACTGCCTTTGCTCAATTCGTATATTGAAAAATGGGCAAAAGAAACACCGGAGAAGCCGGCACTGGTTCAACATGAGGATGATAAAACTATTACTTACAAAAAATTTGACTCACTTGTTGATTATTTTGCCCTGCGTTTGCTTGACATGGGCATAAGAAAAGGCGATCGGGTTGCAACAATGTTGGTCTTGATCCCCGAGCATGTTTTGTTGATGTATGCCTGTTTTAAAATAGGGGCAATTATTGCACCCCTGGATGTACGGCTGAAAGAGATGGAAGTTGTCCGTGATATTGATAAAATTAAGCCTAAGGCCTTTTTCTTCCTCGGGAATACCCCGGTTATCGATTTTCGCGAAATGGGTAAAGCCGTTCGTGATAACTGTCCTTATGTTGAACACCTGGTTCAGTTTACACCCGACCCCGCACCGGGTGAACTATTAGATGGCGCCATTTCAATCACCGATATGATGGCCAAGGGCAAACTAATCGGTTTAAAACTTAAAAATATATTCACCCGCCTCCTCGAAAAAACTTACGCCAGGATCGATGCCAAAACGCCCGCCCTGATTATTTTTACCACAGGCACCACCGGCGAACCGAAACCGGCAGTGATGTGCCATGAAAACATTATCATCCAAAACGAAGTTCTGAACAGGGGGATCGGATTGGACGGGAACGATATGGTCATGCTGGTAAACCTGCCGCCGAGCCACGTCGGCTGCGTTACGGAACAACTGATGACCACGCTTTATTTGGGTGGTACTGCCGTGATCTTACGTATATTTGATCCCAAACTGACCCTGGATGCCATAGAAAAACGGAAGGTAGGTATATTCGGTCAAATCCCGACCCAGTTCCGTATTGAGTGGGGTCTACCTGAATATAAAGATTACGACCTGAGCAGCCTCGAGTACGCCATCTACGCCGGTTCTGCTGTCGACACGGTTTTTTTGAAACAGCTTTCACAGATGGCGCCCAACTTCGGAACCGGACTCGGGATGACCGAGACAGCGGGCTTCTATACATTCACTCCGAAAGGAATCTCGGTTGAAGAAATGGCCGGTCAGGTCGGTATGGCTTTTGAAGATCTAGCCCCGGTCAGCATCCGCATGCCGGTACAGGCAGACGGGACAGCAGGCGAAGAGTTGGCCGACGGCGAAATCGGGGAAATCTGCGTCAGCGGACCGATTGTGTTCCAGGGTTACTATGACCTGCCTGAAGAAACTGACCGGGCTATTACCCGTGACGGCTGGCTCTACACCGGTGATATGGGTTTTTTCAAAGATATGGGCACCTACAAAGCGTTATACCTTGCCGGCCGACAGAAATTTGTAATTAAGCAAAAAGGATACCAGGTTTTTCCCGACGAGGTACAGGATTTTATTGCCTCACATCCCAAAGTTGATGTTGTTGATGTCGTTGGAGTTAGTCATAATATTTTTGATGAGGGGATTTTTGCATTTGTAAGGCCAAAGAAGGGCGAAGAACTTTTGCTGGAAGAAATCATGGAACACTGCCAGGGCATCGCTTCTTATAAAAGGCCCCAGCATATTGAAATCTGGCCTGAAGATAAAGAGTTCCCTCTGACCAGGGTGGCTAAGGTTGATAAAAAAGAACTTAAACTAGCAGCCGAAGCAATCGTTGAGGAATTACGCAGACAGGGCCGGTGGGACGCAATATAAATGATTAAGGGCAAAGCACCGAAACGCCAACCTCCCGCCTCTAATTCTCAGGCGGTATGTTTTAACCTACTGGTCCAGGCTTGTTGCACCGCGACTTCTAAGTAATGACTGCATCCCTTCAGTCATCCGCACTTCCCCATCCGGCATAACCCAAAGAGCTTCAAAATTGTTTAGGCTTTCCACCAATGCCAGGCTTTCTTCGAAAGGAATCAGAAACAGGGCAGTAGAAATAAAATCGGCAGGACCGGAGCCGGAAGCGGATACCGTTACAGCCCGGTAATAAGTTGCCGGCATCAAAGTTTCCGGATCTATCAAGTGATGAACTAATTCACCGTCAACGATATAATAGCGCTGGTAATCTCCACTCGTGTCAACACTGCCCTCGCTAAGGTAGATTACATCTAAAAGGTTATCGCTTCCGCCGATAACTGAAGCGTCTGGATCCTGCACACCGATACCCCAGCGGTTGCGCTCACCGTCAAGTGGGCGGCCAATCATTCGAATATTCCCTCCGGCGCTGATAATTGCTGATGCCAAACCATCTTCAGCAACCTCATGTGCAACCAATTCAAGAGCAAAACCTTTGGCCACCGCACCCACATCAAGACTCATCCTGCTGTCGGGCAGAAAAACTGTGCTGTTTTCAAGATCAACAATAACCTGATCGAGGTCGGTATATTCAGCCGCTTCAACAAGCTTCTCCATCGGAGGCAGAACAGCACTCTCAGGATCATAAAATGCTTCTTCGCGATAATTATGCCATATCTCAAGAACCGGGCCGAGAGCGATATTAACCGAACCACCTGTTTTTTCAGACCATTCCCTGGAAAAAAGGATCAGATCGATTATTTCACGGTCGACCTCTACGGGCCTGATACCGGCATTGTCATTGATAGTTTTTATATTGTTAATGCCTTCATAACTGTTATAGATATCATACAACTTGTGCAGCCTCTGTAAACGGGAGTGGATGGTTTCAAAGTAGTGCCTGAATTCATCCTCATTTTCATTATAAGCCACTACACGGACCAGGGTATCAAAGGTATCGAAAATACTTTCTGAATACCTGTTATAGTGACCTTCCGTTTCCGAAGCGCAGCCGGCGGGAATAACCAACAGCAGCAAAAGCGCTATAAATAGTGTTATTTTCATCAATTCACCTATTTATAAGATATATTTAATACACATATTAAGCAACCCGGTTAACCCATTATGCCAGGGCGAACAAATTTCGGGGACATACCTCCTGTGGAGGAATGCCCCCGTATTTTCATTTTCTCCGCTGGAAATGCAAAGTCAACAATAGAGCAGTCATAATCAGCCTTTAACGGGCTCTGGTATAGGCCTCATTAAGAGCTTCCAGATAGTATGATACTGTCATTGTAACCGCGGTTATCAGGTCGGGATCGTCAGGTGCACCGTCTTCGAGTAAGTCTAAAGCGGTAATCTCATCAACAGTTTTACCAACCATCCATTCTTCCAGATCGGCGATCTGCTCATACCATTCTCTTTCGATCGGAGAAGCGCGACGCATACCATAATCATCCCCGAGTTCTTTTTTGGTCGGGTAAGTAGCCGTCCGATCGGAAGTTACCTGCCCTTGCTCATCAAAGTTTACCCTGGTCTGTGCTGCGTCAATTAGTACTGCGGCAACCTGTCCTGTTCCGTCAAAAGCTGCTGCGGCAATATTAACATCAACCTGGGCCATTGGCATTATTTCATTGTCAGCATCGTAACCGACTGACCTGTTGATTGCAATGTTATGACCAAGTCCAAGCATTTCTGCACCAGGCAGGACATCGACTGCATTTTGATATGCTTTTTCAAGAGCTTCTATATAGACAGTGACCGTCATTGTAACCGAGGTTAACAAGTCAGGATCGGCGGGGGCGCCGTCATCCAGTAAATCCAAAGCTTTAATTTCATCAACAGTTTTGCCAACCATCCATTCTTCCAGAGAGGCAATCTGCTCGTCCCACTCTTTTTCGATTTCAGAAGCGCGACGCATACCATAATCATCACCAAGTTCCCTCTTTGAGAGGAATTCAGCTGTCGGATCTGTAGCAACCTGAAGCTCCTCATCAAATTCGACCCTGACCTGGGCAGTATCAATTAGCACATCAACCACCCTGCCGTCCTGATCAAAAGTGGCAGTAACAATTACGCTGTCAACCTGGGCCATGGGCATTATGTCATTTTCCGGATCGTAATCTACCGACCTTCCAACTGTAGTTATTACTCCCAGTCCGAGGCTCGAGACCTCACCAACCCCGGGAACATCGTTATCCGGAACATCATTGTCAGGGACATCGTTATCCGGGATATCATCTACCGGAGCTTCACCACAACCGACAATCAGGACGAGAGCTAATGAGAGCACCAGTCCCAACCATAATAATTTTTTCACATGAATAACCTCCTATTTTTTTACTCAGCAGTCAGTTTGTATTTTTTCAAATAGATTAATAATACTATTAAATCTATTTGTCTGCTATCATATATATTACTATTTTCTCATGAAATGATCAACCCCATATAAAGATAGAATACAGACTTGACATTTCCGGCACATATATTATATTATCATAATATGTTTATATAAGCAATATATTAATAATCGGAAGGGACTCCTTTAAATAAAGTCGAGGATTTAATGCAGATGCCAAATACGATGATCACATTAGACTATCATAAATGCCGACCGGATCTTTGCAACGCAGGAGTCTGCGCCGCCGCACCCTCCTGCCCGCTTAATATAATCGAGCAGGAAGAGCTTTTCGACTTTCCCATGGCCAATCCGTCGGCATGTAAAGGTTGCGCCAAATGTGTGTATGCCTGTCCGCTGAAGGCAATATCCTTATCTTAAGCTTGTATTTTATATAATATTACCCATTTTATTCAGCCAGGGTAATTTGTCCAAGTCTACATTGCCGCCCGAAATAATCAGGGCTATCTTTTTACCCCGGATACTAGAACCTTTTTCCAGTAAAACCGCAAGGGGTACAGCCGCTGAAGGTTCGATTATTATTTTCATTCTTTCCCAAACCAGGCGCATGGCTTCAATTATGGCCTCTTCACTGACAGTTATAATTGCCGACACATATTCGTAGATTATTGGAAAAGTTAAATCTCCAAGAGATGTTCGCAGACCATCGGCAATTGTATCGGGGCTTCCGGCAGGAATAATTGATCCTTCCTGCAATGAGCGGAAAGCATCATCAGCTCTTTCCGGCTCAGCTCCAAGGACAGTAGTTGAGGGTTTGACAGCAGCTGAGGTTAATGCGGTACCGCTCAATAAACCCCCACCTCCAACCGGAGCAATGATTGTGTCGAGAACAGGGACCTGCTCAAAAAGTTCCAGGGCGGCAGTTGCCTGCCCTGCTATAACCAGATGATTGTTATAAGGATGAATAAAAGCTGCTCCTGTTCGCTCTACAACTCCGGCCAGGGCAGATTCACGCGCCTGCTGGTTCGGCTCGCAATATATTATTTCAGCCCCGTATCCGGCAACAGCTGCTTTCTTGACAGGCGGAGCGTTGTTTGGCATAACCACGAAAGCTTTTATTCCTCTGCACCGTGCGGCATAAGCCAGTGCAGCCGCATGATTTCCCGAAGAGTGCGTTGCCACTCCATTTTCAATGTGCTTTTTCTCCAGGCTGTAAACAGCATTAACAGCACCGCGCGCTTTGAATGCACCTACTTTCTGGAAGTTTTCACATTTTAAAAATACCTGTGCTCCACAAAGCCGATTTATCGTTTCGGATGTCATCACCGGAGTCAGGTGTATAAAGGGGGCTATTCTTTTTGAAGCCTCCCTGATCTCTTTGATATTCGGATAATCGGTCACATTTATCTCCTTTAACCTGGCAGAATTAGGCCGCATTCCTGATCAGAATTATATTATTCTACAACTTATAACAACTTGGCACTTAATATTTTACCACGAAAAGGATAGTCCTTTTGGAGGGAAATACCCGACCCCGGCGAATTATTTAAATGAAGGGAGCGATCCGTGTGAAAATATTGGTTTGTACCGATGGGTCGGCAAACAGCAAAAAATGCGTTGAAGTAGCTGCAAGAATGGTGGATGACTGTACAATTAATGAAGTGACGCTTATTCATGTCCACGAAAGTTCACAATTTTTCCCCGACTACTGGCATGGCAAATACCCTTTTACTCCAGAGGAAGAAAAACAAATTAATAACCTTGACAAAAGAGTAATGGAGCAGCGTAAAAATATTTTTGCCGAAGCCCTGAAAGAGTTTGAAGGGAAAAATGTTGAATTAAAAACTATTTTTAAAATCGGGCATCCTGCTGAAACAATAGCTAATGTAGCCGAAAGCGGCAGGTTTGATATTGTCGTTATCGGCAGAAGAGGAAGCGGCGGTGTAAAAAAATTATTTATGGGTAGCGTGAGCAGTTCTGTCCTGCAATTGGTTAAAACCAACATATTAATTGTTAAATAAAATTAACTCTTCAGGCTCTAAGTTATCGGGGACCTATCTTTTAATGGCGGCACTTGGACTCTTCAGAGACAAAACTGGGCTTTCTTTCCAGTTGATGGGTAGCATGAACATTACGGATAGTCCTGGTTGTGCCGCGCATAACTAAAGAATGAGTTTCCGCCGTTTTGCCACGATAGCGGACACCACCAAGCATATCACCGTCAGTTATGCCCGTTGCGGCAAAGAAAAGGTCTTCCCCCTTAGCCAGATCATCGAGCAGTAAAAGCCTGTAAGGATCTTTTCCATCCAAATTGTTATTAGTATCAGGATTTTCCTTTCCTTTCGCTATAAGACGGCACTGCATATCCCCGCCTAAAATTTTGAGGGCTGCTGCAGCTATTACTCCTTCCGGCGCCCCCCCAACACCAAAAAGGATATCGACCCCGGAAGTATCTACTGCTGTAGCAATAGCCGCGGAGACATCCCCATCGCTGATCAGTTTAACCCTGGCACCTGCTTCACGTATTTCCGCTATAATCTTTTTATGGCGCGGCCGTTCAAGTATTATAGCAGTTAAATCGCGCACATCGCGGTCCATAGCCCGGGCAACTGCTCTCAAATTTTCTTCCACCGACGCATCAAGGTTTATACAACCGCGAGCCTTTGGCCCAACCGCAATTTTATCCATATAAAAAACATCCGGTGCCTTTAAAAGGCACCCCTGTGGAGCGATAGCCACGACCGATAGGGCATTGGGCAGGCCTTTGGCTACCAGGTTAGTCCCCTCAAGGGGATCTACGGCCACGTCAACAATAGGCTCTTCAGAAATACCCACCTTTTCACCGATATAAAGCATTGGAGCTTCGTCCTTTTCGCCTTCCCCGATTACCACGGTACCGTTAATATGAACAGTATCAAATACAGAACGCATCGCATCGACTGCGGCCTGATCTGCAGCTTCTTTATCCCCAAGCCCCATCAGACGGCCGGAAGCCAGGGCCGCTGCTTCAGTAACACGAACAAATTCCAAAGAGAGTTCTCTTTCCACGTTTTAACCTCCATTCCATGATCATTCAATTATTCTTTCAGTTCTTCGCGATCCAGGGGCATGCTCATACAACGCGGCCCACCCCGTCCACGCACTAGTTCGGAGCCGTCAATTTCGATAACCTCGACTCCATGCTTGCGCAAAGTATCATTTGTCGCCTCGTTACGATCATAGCCGATCACCACTCCCGGCTTAACAGCAAGGGTATTAGTACTATCTCCCCACTGTTCCCTTGAGGCGGTGATCTCATCATTTCCCCCCGAGTATATGATATCCACCTGCCTGAGCCCCAGGGCTGCTTTCAATGCTCCTTGCAGGTTATAACCGTTGCTGGCATCCACACGCCCGTCTTTATCCGGTTTCAGCCAGTAAATGTTAATTTCATCTTTTATCCCGGGATACATTAAAAACTTATCGGTATCTACCATAGTCAGGACTGTATCCAGATGCATAAAAGCTCGCCTGCTGGGTATCTGTACAACAATAATTTGCTTGACAAGTTCTTTCTCTACCAGGTATTTATGAGCCACCCATTCGATTGCTTCTTCCATCGTCCTTTCACTTAAGCCGATCATCAGTGTATCCCTGTTCAAGACGAAAACATCTCCACCTTCAATGCCATACGGAATCTCTTCGTGGAAAGCCAGGTCCACATCTTTAAAAAGGGGATGATATTTTTGAATAATACGAAGAAATGTAGTCTCCAGCCTGCGGGCCTGAAGAAACATACTGCTTATCTGAAGCTTATCACCAATCATCGAGCCGTGATCCCTGGTAAAATACATATTAGGGAGCGGTGGGAGGTAAAAAGGGTAGCTGTTTGTGGTCAGATCACTAAGAGTGCGGTATTTTTTTAAATGTTGTACTTCCTGCTTGGGAAGCCCGGCAATAATGGTCGAAACAATTTGCTCCGGAGGCTGATCATTGAGATAGCTATAAATAGCATCTATTGCTTCAGGTTCGATCAGGGTGCTTGCTTTGAGGTGTTTCTTGATCAGGTCGCTTTTAACACCCGGGTCCTTCGTGATGTCCCTCAATAATTGATCCACATAAAACACTTTAACTCCGTTATCCTGAAGAGTTTCGGCAAAACCGTCGTGCTCGATCTGTGCCTTGGCCAGCCACGGAATTTCATCGAAAAGAAGGTCTTCTAAATACCTAGGGGTCAAATTTTTAAGCTCCAGCCCCGGCCTGTATAGCAAAACCTTTTTTAGAGGCCCAACTTCCGAGTGTATCTGCATTGGTTCTTTCATTTTAAACCTCCCCAAATTTAAAAAGACTTAGTATAAGGCACTTAAAATAAGATTTCAGCAGTAAATCTGATTATCCTGCTAATCTGCATTTATTAATCGTATAAATTATGAATTTACCGAAATTTACCGTAATTTACTGGCTATAAATTCTACATACGCTTGTAATATCACCTTAACTGTGATATTCTATATGCCAGTATTAAGAAGTCGAGAATGACGCAAACTATCTTTACGCCTGTGCTTGGGATAGGAAGAGGGGTTTGACGGAAATTCCGCTTTTTGATTCATTCTAAATTTGAAGGAGAATTAATTAAATGCAAGGTAAAGTAAAATGGTTCAATCCGGACAAAGGTTATGGTTTCATTGAAA
>PWUG01000221.1 GCA_003562605.1 Syntrophomonadaceae bacterium
ATACTTCTTCATAATCCGGTTTCGCTTTCAGGCTCCGGATCACCTCTCCCATGCTGCGGTCGAAGTGAGGGAAGCTCTGGCCTCCAAACATATCATTCTGGTTGCTCTGCAGGATAATTGCTGCCTGCGCGGCCGCCGAGGCAATCCGTTTTGGGGGGCGGATAAAACCGTATCCCGTATTAAAACCTTCCTGAAACAGGTGGGAAAGGTCGATCTGCAAACAGTTCAACGTTTTGCTGTAATAGTCGAGATCGTGAATATGCAATGCCCCTTCGTCGTGAGCACGGGCATATTCTTCCGGCAGCAGGTTGCTTAAATAATACTGTTTACTGGCGGCTGTGGCTATCTGCAGCATCTTGGCTGAAGGAGAATTGCTGACGTTGGCATTTTCACGGCTGGTTTCAATCAGGATATCCTTGACCACATCCATAAGCTCTGATTTTCCTTCACGAATACGAGTGCGGCGATCCCTGTAAAGGATATAAGCTTTGGAGGTGCGGGCATGGCCGTTTTCGATCAAGGCAATTTCTACAGCATCCTGAACTTCCTCCACCGATGGAATGACCCCGCCCCTGGCCTTCTCTTCAAGGCTTCTAATCACCTGGCCGGTCAGGTTCTCAGCAATACCGCGATCGCTTCCACCAACTGCCCTGGCTGCTTTAAAAATGGCATCGGTGATCTTGTCGGGATCAAACGGCACTACACGGCCGTCACGTTTGCGAATTTCTTTAAAGCTGGACTCTACAGCCGACCTCTTTTCGGATTTAACCGTTGCTGCGCCGTCGTTCAACTAAAAAACCTCCTTAGTTTGGATGTCGGATGTCAGGATATATTATAAAACATCTGGAATTTACTGAGCTCAGGCTTCAGAATTCTGACTTTTTTTTTCTGACAGCATTTCTTCCAGCTCAGTTTTAAATGTTTCAACGTCAGGGAACTGGCGGAATACTGAGGCAAAGCGAACATAGGCTACTTCGTCTATCGTGCGCAGCCTTTTTAAAACTATATCGCCTATTTTGTCGGCGGGAACCTCCTTGGGATAATTGCTGCGCAGCTCCTGCTCCAGGTTTTCAACAACTTCTTTCCAGAGGGAAAGCGGGATATTGCGCTTCTGGCCGGCTAAAACCAGACCTTTAAGAATTTTATTGGGGTCAAATAGCTCTCTACGTCCATCTCTTTTGACTACAACTATCGGCTCTTCTTCAATTTTTTCCATGGTTGTAAAACGGTTGGTGCAGCTGATGCACTGGCGCCGGCGGCGAATAGCCGAGGAATCCTGGGTTGACCTTGAATCAAGTACCCTGGTATCAAATTCACCACAGTAAGGGCATTTCATTGAGGAGCTCTCCCATCAATATATTGCAGTTATCCTATTATAGAACACAATATATTGTGTGTAAAGCCTTTTTAAAATTTTTTATACCCAGGTTGTAAAAATATTTCAGGTTACTGTATTGCCATTAAAATGCGGGCCCGGCACGAAATATTAATAGCGTGCCGGGCCGTTAATTCAGTTTTACAATACCGTTTTTAAATTAAATTATTCGTTGACGATTTTATTTTCCTGCTGCCAGCGGGACCAGGCCGGTGCATCGAGATTTTCACCGCGGGCATAAGCACTGCTGCCTACTGCGGCCAGCGTTGGCTTAAAACCCTTTTTCTGAACCTTGAATCCGGTGGCAATAACAGTGACCCTTACTTGATCCTGGCAGTTATCGTCGATAACTGCACCGAAGATAATGTTGGCTTCGGGATCAGCATAGCCGCCTACAATCTCGGCAGCTTCATGCACCTCATAGAGGCTGAGATCAGAACTGCCTGTGACGTTAATTAGTACTCCCCGCGCACCCTCAATTGAGGTTTCCAGAAGCGGGCTGTTCGTGGCTGCTCTGGCTGCTTCTACGGTCCGGTTCTCCCCGCTTCCCTGTCCGACCCCCATCAGGGCGGGCCCGGTTTCAGACATAATCGTGCGCACATCAGCAAAATCAAGGTTGATCAAGCCGGGAACAGCAATCAGGTCGGATATGCCCTGCACGCCCTGCCGTAGAACATCGTCGGCAACCCTGAAGGCTTCCAGGATCGGCGTCTTCTTCTCAACCACCTGCAAAAGGCGATCGTTGGGGATCGTTATCAAAGTATCTACCTTCTCCTTCAGGCAGGCAATGCCTTCTTCTGCCTGCTGCTTACGCTTTCTCCCTTCGAAGGTAAACGGCTTGGTAACAACTCCGACTGTCAGGGACCCCAGCTTTTGAGCTATTTCTGCAATAATCGGTGCTGCACCTGTACCTGTGCCGCCACCCATTCCTGCCGTAATAAATACCATGTCGGCCCCTTTTAGCATAGCCTCAATATCATTACGACTTTCTTCTGCTGCTTTACTGCCGATTTCAGGATTCGCTCCGGCCCCAAGGCCTTTCGTAAGCTGTTCGCCGATTTGCAGCTTGGTTCCGGCGTTGGCCAGATAGAGAGCCTGGGCATCGGTATTAACTGCGCAAAAATCAACTCCCTGTAAGCCGGCAGCAATCATCCTGTTTACTGCATTACTGCCTCCTCCACCTATTCCCACTACTTTTATCGATGCAAATTGTTCCATTTCAATATCGAACTCAATCATTAAAAAGCACCTCCTAAAATTGGTATGCTCTTCTATTCAATTATGTCGGTCATCCAATCTTTGAATCTCTGCCAGAGGCCGGGCCCGCGTTTTTTGGTCGGTTTGCCCCGTTCATGGACAAACATTCTCGGTTGATAACGCTGGACGTAATGAAGCAGTCCGACCACCGTTGAATATGTCGGATTCTGAACGCCGACCATGTCATACTCAGCCAGCCTGATTTGATCACTTTCAAAGAACTGGCGGGATACTTCGATAATACCCTTCATCGAAGATACTCCACCGTGAAGGACAACTCCTGCCGGTGGTAAATACGGCCAACCCATTTTTATCATTTCTTCTTTGGCTATTTGAAAAATCTCTTGTACCCTCGGCTCGATATAAGAAGTGAGCTCTCTTTCCGACACCAGCCTGAGCTCATTGCTACCTACAGTCTTAATTTCTATTTTCGGTTCGCTTTCAGCAAGAGAAAGCAGGGCTGAACCATACTCTTTTTTTAATTCTTCAGCGGTGTGATAATTGATTCTCAAGCCGGCAGCCAGATCGGTCGTGATATGATCTCCCCCGACCGGTACCACTGCCAGTTTTTGCAGCTTGCCTTGCTGGAATAGAGCAATCTCGGTTGTTCCGCTGCCGATGTCGACCAGGAATACTCCCAGATCCCTTTCATCAGGAGAAAGAGACACTTCAGAATTGGCCATCGCCTGCAGGACCAGAGCATTGATACTGATCCCGGCCCGGTTGATGCAGCGCAGCAAGTTGTGCAGAGAAGTAATCAAACTGGTCACAACCAGGGCATCTACTTCGAGCCTGACTCCAAGCATACCGACCGGATCCCTGATGCCTTCGAAACCGTCAACGATGTACTCCCGGGGTATAATATCGACGATCTCACGATCCATGGGCAGGGCGACAACCTTGGCAGCCTGCATCACGCGATCAACGTCGTCTTCGCGGATTTCCCGGTCTTCTGAGGTTACGGCAACAACACCCCGGTTGTTAATCAACTCCATATTCAGGCCTTTCAACCCAACATATGCGGAGTCAATCTTGAAACCGGCCATCCTTTCGGCTTCCTCAACTGCGCTTACAATCGATTCAACAGTTTTCTCAAGGTCAACGATTACACCTTTACGTACACCATCGGAAGGGCTCAGACCTAAACCGATAATGTTCACAGTACCATCGGGACGGGGTTCGCCGAGCCCAACCCTTACCTCAGTTGTGCCTACATCAATACCGACAATATAGTTTCTCTTAACCACTCAATTACCCCCTTACCCTTCCCAACATGGTTCAAGTATTACTAAATTATTCAACACATATCAACAATTTCCTTTTTATTTTTCTACGGCTCCACCTCCTTTTCTTTTTCCACTGCACTGCTGGAGACAACCAGCCGGTTTCCGGAGCGGACATCGAGCCTTGTCCCGGCTTCGACCGTGATATGGGGGATGCTCTGTTGAACAAGTGTCAGTTTATATTCCATGTCTTTTCCCTCGCCTAACCATATCTCCAGTTCTTCAGCTGTGTAAATAATCAGGTTATAGTTGTCGGATAGATCTATCTGCTTTATTTTCAACCAGCCGCTCCCCTGCCAGGCGGCAAAGAAACTTTGCAACGCTTCCCGCCTGAACCGGCAGTCCAGTGGAGCACCCGGTATAACCAGCTTACTGTCTATTCCCGAAATATATGGATAATCTTCAACAGGTTCCGCATGATAAGCAAAACAAACGGCATCACTATCTATGAGCCAAAAGCCGTCGGCTGTCATTACATACCCTGCTGGTATTCGTTCATCTATATTGACAATAACTGTATCAGGAAGGCTGCGGGTCAACTCTACCTTTTTTACCCGGGGCAACTGCTCTTGAATACGCCCGGCTATTGTCTGTTCCTTGAGCATAAAAATGCTTGTGCCTTTTCGAATTCCGGTAGCAGCAATTATTTCTGCAGAGGACAACTCAAGCGCTCCTTCCACCCTTATATCGTTAACCCTGAAATAAGTCTCACCCTGCCTGAGCAGAAGTATTAAGGCTGCAATTATGACCAGCCTGCATATAAAGCGTAACCCTCTTTTCCAACCGGGTTGTCCGGTGCGCTTCTTTACCAGCCTCAGGTGATCGTTTTCCCTTTTCATCGGTTAACTCTCCTCACCGACAATCTTAACTTCAGGTTGAAGTTCAATGCCGTGATTATCTTTAACCATTTGCTTAACGGTTTCAATCAAGGTCAGGATGTCGGCTGCTGTGGCATTCCCGGTATTTACGATAAAATTGGCATGCTTGGGTGATACCTGTGCCCCCCCGACCGTCATTCCCTTGCAGCCAAGGCTTTCAATGATTTTACCGGCCGGCTGCCCGGGCAGGTTACGAAAAACTGAACCGGCGCTGGGCAGATTGGGGTGACGGCGGCTGCGTTCTTTTAAATAGTAGTCCATCAGCTTAAGTGATTCAGCAGGATCGCCCTTCTTAAGCTGTAAACTGACCTCTATAATGATCCCTTTCCCAATCAAATTGCTGGTGCGATAGCCGAATGAAAGATCATCTTTGCCCATGGTAACCGTTTCCCCACCTGATGAAATCAACTTTACTGAGTGGATTTTATCACCAATGTGAAGACCAAAAGCCCCTGCGTTCATGATCACCGCACCACCCAGTGAACCGGGAATGCCTACAGCAAACTCCAGCCCGACAAGCCCCTGTTCAACAGCAACATTGGCTAAAAGAGTCATCGCAGTGCCGGATCCTGCTTCAAGGCTGTCGCCAATACGGATGATATTGCTGAATGACTCGCCAATATTGACAACTATACCCCTGATGCCACCATCAAGAACAAGCAGGTTTGTCCCGTTTCCGAGAACAAACAGAGGCAGTTTATACTTCCTGCTGAAGCGGACAATTTCCGCCAATTCCGAGCGGTCAGCCGGGCAGACATAATAATCGGCCGGGCCGCCTACCTGCCAGGAAGTGTGCTTTGCCATCGGCTCATTTATTTTAATGCCCGATTTTAGTTTTGGCCCCAATTCCTGCTCGATTTTCATGAAGCTACCTCCACAATACATTTATAGAGCCTCTCCGCGGCATCGGTTACACCCATCCGCCTACTGTTCCTGCTCATTCTCTCCAACAGGGCCGGCGCCCCGATCAAGTTGTCGATCTCCTGCTGCAGGCGCTTATCATCAAAATCCTTTTCATCTATCAGGACAGCCGCTCCTGCATCAGACAACAACCGGGCATTGTAATACTGATGGTTGTTGACAACGTTTGGCGATGGAATTAACAGGGCAGGAATGCCGAGAGCCGTAATTTCAGCCAGGGTAGTCGCCCCGCTTCTTGTTACAGCCAGGTCTGCCGCCGCAAGGGCTTCCGGCATCTCTTTCAGGTAAGGAAAAAGCCTGATCCTTTCCGGCAGCGGGCCCAGTTCTCCGGATACTTCTTCATAATAAATATCCCCGGTAACATAAATCAGATTCACACTCTCCGGTAAAAATTTCGCTTTAAGGTATGCAGTCACCACCTGGTTCAACTTCAATGCGCCCCTGCTTCCTCCGTAGATGAGAATATTCTTCTTCCGGGGGTCAAACCCGAAGTAACGGCAGCCCTCTTCCCTGCTCAGGGCAGAAACTTCGGAGGCTCTCGGGTTACCGGTAAAAACGATTTTGCTTGAACGGGGCATCCGTTTTCCAGTTTCGGAAAAAGAGATGCATACCCGCCTGACAAAAGGCGCCAACCTGCGGTTAACCATACCGGGTAAAGCATTCTGTTCGTGAATAACTACAGGCCGCCTCTTAAGCAAGGCTGAAATGACCAGGGGGGCGGCCACATAACCACCAGTTCCGAGTACCACATTCGGCCGGTATTCATTAATTATTCTGGCTGCCTGCCGCAGGCCGCTGAAAAGATCCCTGATTACCAGGCCAAATTGTTTAAAGTTGCGTTGAAAACCACGAGCCGGTATGATTTCCAGTGAAAATCCCGAGGAAGGAACAATTTTGCTTTCCATGCCGTTCGAACTGCCGACAAAAAGTATTTCGTTGCTGCTGTCTTTAGCCCGGGCATAGCGGGCCAAAGCCAGTGCCGGGTAAATATGGCCACCCGTTCCTCCTGCACCGATTAGTATTTTCACTGGTTACGCTCTCCCTTTTGATTGGCTCGTAGTCCGTCCATGCCTTGATATGTTAAGCAAAATGCCTATACTGATCAGGGTGAAAAATACCGAGCTGCCACCTGCGCTGATCAGGGGCAGGTTAATACCGGTCACCGGCACTGAACCGGTGACCACTGCAACGTTGATTAAAACCTGTGTCGCAATGATGAAAGTGATACCGCCTGCCAGCAGGCTGCCGAAAAGATCCGGAGCCTTTTGGGCTATCTGGAAACCGCGCCAAACGAAAATCAGGTAAAGCAGCATCACTGCGACCGCCCCGATAAAGCCAAGCTCCTCACCAATAATAGCGAAGATAAAGTCATTTTGCGGTTCGGGCAGATAAAACAGTTTCTGCCTGCTGCGGCCCAGCCCTGCTCCAAAAAGATGGCCCGGCCCGAGAGCATAAAGGGACTGGATTATCTGGTAGCCCGAACCGCTGGAATCAACCCAGGGATCAAAATATGTAAATATACGCTGAACCCGGTAATCCTGTTTAACTGTAAAGTAGGCAAAAAGCGGCATTGTAAATAGTGAAAGCCCTGCAAACTGGTGAACCGGCGCACCGGCCAGGAAAATAACCAGGGCACTGGCGGCAACGACGACCAGGGCTGTACCAAGATCCGGTTGATACTGGATCAGGAAGAAAGCAGCTCCGGCCATGGTAAGTGGTATAAAAACGGCAACCCAGAAGTTTCTCACATTAAGCCTTCGACTGCTCATATAAGCCGCAGTAAATATAACAAAAGCCAATTTGCTGAATTCTGATGGCTGAAGAATTACAGGGCCAAAAACCAGCCAGCGCCTGGCTTCAGTGCCCAGTTCGGAACCAAAACCGGTAAAGACCATCACGAGAAAAACAAAGTTAAGCATTAGAATGAGTAAAGAAAGGCGTTTTAATTTTTTATAGTGCAGGTGGCATAGACAGAACATAGCTAACAGGCCAATTGCTACCCACAGCGCCTGGCGTTTCAGGAAATAATAAGGATCTCCATGGCTCTCTTCGGCGGCGACGAAACTGGCGCTGAAAACCATTATTAACCCTATCGCAAGAAGCAGAAAAGTAACCAGCAGCAAGGTGCGGTCGTATTCACGGGCCGGACTGTTTTTAGCCACCATGCCTGCCCCCTTTTCCGTCTTCAATATCAGCCAGTGCCTTAACCAACTCTTTAAACAAATTGCCCCGTGCTTCATAATCGCTGAACATGTCCCAGCTGGCACAGGCCGGAGAGAGAAGTACTATGTCACCGTCCCGGGCTTCTCTGTAGGCGTTTCGGACAGCTTCCCCGAGGTCGGCAACTATTTGGTAGGCAGTAAACCCGCCCTCTTCTACTGCTTGCGCAATCTGATCTTTCGTTTCGCCAAACAAGAGCAGCATACGGACATGATCCCGGATTACCGCAGCCAACTCGGTAAAATCACTTCCCTTGTCTTTACCTCCGGCTATTAGAATCTTTTGGCGGCCGGGAAAAGACTGCAGAGCTTTTATAGTAGCCCCGGGATTGGTCCCTTTTGAATCATTGATATAATCAACACCGCCGAGGGCAGTTACATGTTCAAGCCGGTGTTCAATGGCGCGGAAACTGCGCAATACATTACCAATTGATTCTGAGTCGGCACCGGCAGCCCAGGCAGCAGCTGCAGCAGCGAGAGCATTTTCAAGGTTATGTTCCCCGGGCAGAACTATTTCGGCCCTGGGGCAAATTTTAACGGGGGGGCATTTCGGGTTATAGAGGGTAACCCAGCCATTTGCCAGGCCGACACCGGCCGGGACGGCAGCCCGGTCAAACCAGAGAACCCTGCCCCTGCATTTTTCCTTTAGTGATGCTACAGCCTGATC
>PWUG01000056.1 GCA_003562605.1 Syntrophomonadaceae bacterium
CTATGCCTTAACCTATGCATTTAGCTTAGGTGATTTCAAGGTTCCCAAAAGCAATGATACGATAGTCATGTTTGATAAGATCATGGGCACTAATAAAATGGGCCAATACTTAGAAGAGGGCTTGAGCCCGCAGGAGATTGAAGTGCGGTTTGCTCCGGCAATTGAAAACTTTAAAGCAGTAAGACAGCAGTACCTGCTGCCGCAGTATTAACTAATTTTTTGATCGTTATATTCCCTCAATCAGCCTTGATGATACAAGAAAATGCCATAAGGATAACTCAGTGCTATAAAAATTTGATTTGATCTACATAGTCATCAAACAGTTGTAAGCTTTTTTCAGTTTGCACCGGGTCCCTGGAAATATATTCCATAATAATTGCCTGCAGCAGCAACATAATGGAACAGCCGGGATCAGAAAAGGAGGTATACTGCTGCGGAAGTGCGAGAAGATGATGTGAAAAAGCTTTAATAGGTGAAAGGATGCTGTCACTTATGCCTATGATCGTAGCTCCTCTTTTCCTGAAAGCTTCAGCCAACAACTGCATTTTTTGGGGATAGCGGGGAAAAGAGAAAATAAAAACTGCAGTTTTTTTGTCGCATGACAAAAAAGAATTATAAGCGTCGGTGCTATCCCTGCTCAGGGTAATAACATTCTTTTTTACCTTGGCCAGATTGTATCCAAAGAATTGAGCAAGATAACCTGAGGAATAGGAGCCTATTACATAAATCTTGTTAGATCGGCAAATAGTATCAACAACAACCTCAATATCTTTCATTGTAACGCTTTCAAAAAGTTTAGTTATATTTCTCTGGTCGTTGTTTACGACTGTTTCAAGGATGTTTAGTTGTTTCAACTCATCTCCCTTGTAAGTATGGCGAATGGTTTCGAATACGTTAAGTTCATATTGAACGATAGCCTGTAAATCTTCCATCATTTCCGGAAACCCGTTATATTCTAAAAACATGGCCAGTCTGACAACAGTAGCTTCGCTAACATCTGCTTCTTTTGCCATCTGTGCAATCGTTTGAAATGCCGCTGTTTTATAATTACCAATGATATATTTTGCCAGCTGTGCCTGTTTTGGAGATAAAAGATCTCCTTTATCAGTTATTCTCTCAAACAGAGAATTATTCACTTTAACCTATCCTTTCGTTTTATTCTTGCAATGACTGACGGAGTTTTCAGGCAAACAGCATGTCATTCAATAACAGTTTAACTTATTCAACAGTGCTACTTTTTTACCTTCTTTATAAACGGCCTCAATACCGTCAAGGAGCGGATCCAGGGAAACTGATAGATCTCCATTTATAATGATAAAGTCTGCCAGTTTGCCAGTCTCAAGAGTACCGATTTGGTCTTCAATGCCTATCGCCTCTGCTGCTATACGAGTACCGCTGCAAATTGCTTCCATAGGGTTCATGAATCCTTCCCTGACCCATAAAACCAGCTCCATGGCATTCAACCCGTGAAAATTATAGCTTGTGCCGGCATCGGAGCCGAAAGCTACCTTTACTCCCGCATCGATTGCTCTCCTGATGCTTGAACCCCTTATTTTACGGGTTTCAAGATTTTTTTCGATCATAAATTCAGGAACACCATCACTCTTACTATTTTCGAGAATATGAAAACCGGCCACAAAGGTAGGAACCAAAAAACAATTTTTCTCAAGCATCATTTCTATACCGGTATCATCGATAAAACTACCATGTTCAATCGTTTTAACTCCGGCTTTAAGAGCATTAACAATGCCTTCTGCTCCATGAGCATGGGCGGCAACTCTCAGGCCCAGTTTATCTGCTTCTTCAACAATTACTTTCAGTTCATCAATATTAAATTGCGAAGCTCCGGGAACTCCACCGGGATTCATGTAGGCTCCTGTAGCCATTACTTTTAAAAAGTCAGCTCCGGCTTTTAGTTGTTCGCGTGCTGCCTTACGTACTTCATCTACACCGTCAGCTTCGCGGTACATACCTTTAAAATAGTCATTACCTCTTGCCGTCATGCTAATGATCTGACCGGAGGTATAAATCCTCGGGCCCCTGCACCAGCCGGCTTCAACAGCTGCCTTAACGGCAAAATCAATATGATTGACGCTGCCGGCATTTCTAATTGTCGTTATCCCTTTTTGCAGAGTTTTCTCCATATTGTTTGCTGTCCTGATCGCCCTGAGTTTATCTTCGACATAGTTTTCATTATTCGTATCGGCCATACCGTGCAGATCCATGTGGATGTGACAGTCAATTAAACCGGGAATAACTGTTTTCCCGGCCAGATCCGTTACTTCGGCTCCATCCGGTTGAGAAAAGTTTTCTTCAATTCCGGCAAAGATTATTTTGTCATTTGCAACAGCCAGTACTGCATTTTTCAGAGATGAATTGCCTGTTCCATCTATAAGAAGCGCATTCTTGAAAACTTTGACCATTGACATAAGCCTTCTTCCAGTTTTGTAAGATGTCAGGGAGCAGGGGTTCCCCTGCTCCCTGAGTATATTAGAAACTTACGTTTCGCGCTATAACATTGCCCAGGGAGTCAAGTTCAAAGCCATTAACTTCCTTAAGTACAACAGCAGTGTAGTCGCTGTGGGCAATCGGGACAACTGCCACATCGCGGTGAGATATCACCTGCATTTCCTTGTAATATCTTTCCTGTTCGCTGCGATCGATAGTTCCCAAAGCATTATCTGAGAGCTCGTTCAATTCCGGATTTTCATACTGGTTGTTGACAGCCCTCAATAGCATCAGATTCAGGAAGTTGTTTGGATGAGGGACATCAAACCAGCCGATGAATCCGACAGAGTGCCCATGTTCCCTCAAAAGGCTGCGATGGGTTCCCCATTCATTTACAACAATATTGGCATCAATGCCAACCTTGGCCAGGTCGCTCTTGAATATTTCTGCAGCATCAACAGGTCTGCCGATGTATGTTCTCGATTCAGCAAAGACATGAATATCAGTGGCAAAGCCATTAGGGTAACCGGCTTCTGCCAGCAGTTCCTTTGCCCTGTCGGGATCGTAAGCATAGGGTGTAATATCGTGATTAAAACCAAATATGGTT
Organism: Syntrophomonadaceae bacterium; assembly: GCA_003562605.1. The sequence continues at coordinate 3,056 of PWUG01000056.1, forward strand.
GGAGGCATAGGATTGATCGCCCGGGTTCCCAGCCCTTCATAGAGAGTATCAGTTAAGGCATCAAAATCGATGGCGTGCATAAATGCCTGACGTACCCTGACATCGTCAAAGGGGGCTGCCTGATGGTTGATAGCAGCATAAAAAAGGTTGGAACCAGCCATTTGCAGTAGTTCAAGGTCGTCACTGGCCATGATAGTATCAAGCTGGGCCGGTGCTATAGTTTTTATGGCGTGAACATTTTTAGACTGCAGTTCCATCAGCCGGGTTGATTCGTCAGGAACAACTTTCCAAATAATTGAGTCGATAGCAGGTTTCGTTCCCCAGTAGTCATCATAAGCAGACATTTGGACATATTCGTCCATCCTCCACTCATCAAACTTGAAGGGACCGGTTCCCACCGGATTTCGGTAATATTCTTCACCAAATGTTTCCACCGCTGTTGGGCTTACAATATACTGAGAATAGATACCCATGTAAGTTAGGAAAGGACCAAAAACATCATTTAATACAAAATCTACTGTATATTCATCGACTGCCCTTACTTCGGCTATCGCATTTCCGAGAAGCCAATCCATATATGCCAGACCCTGATCGCCAAGCCCGTAATATGGATGTTCTTCGTCAAGAATCCTCATAAAGCTGAATTCCACGGCATCGGCATTAAAATCCGTTCCATCATGAAATTTAACGCCTTCGCGGAGGTTGAAAGTCCAGACCAGGCCATCTTCAGATACAGACCAATCCAGGGCCAGGGCAGGTTCAATCTCCAAGGTTTCGTCCTTAAATTGGACCAAGCCGTCATAAAGATGGTACATCAGGTCGATTTCACCTTCATGGTAGGCATAGCCACAATCAAGTGTCTTGGCATCTGTTCCGCGGGCAATGATGAAAATTTTGTCAGCCGGCTCATCAGGTGGGGTAACATCTTCCCCGTTACCAGTTCCGTTGTCACCACCACACCCGATTGCAAATACAACAATAAAAAGCGAAAACACCAGAATCATTATCAAACAAAACTTCTTCGGCATCTCATAACCCCGCTTTCAACAAATTTTGATCCAGAAGTCACTTCGCTTTGCAAGCTAAAAAATTACTTAAAACCCCTTCACCCTTGTTAACCCACTCAAAGCATACAAGCCATTTATGGTTATCGATTCACCTCCCCGGTATTTTTTATATTTTCAGTTCGAAAAAGTATAAGTTTTATACCCCCTTTATGTCGGCTTAAGGCTGTCAGGGTAAAGATGACAGGCTACATCGTGTTTCTCTGACAGGAGAAGCATTTCCGGAACATCCTTTCTGCATATATCCATCACCTGGGGACATCTTGGATGAAAGGAACAGCCGGTCGGTGGGTTGATTGGACTCGGTATTTCACCTTTTAGAACAATAGGTTTAGTTTTAACTTCAGGATCGGCAACAGGTATAGATCTAATCAAAGCCTGGGTATAGGGGTGGAGGGGTTTTACAAAAAGGTCTTCCGTTTTTGCCATTTCGACAATTTTACCCAGATACATGACAGCGACCCTATCGCAAATATGTTTGACCACATTTAGATCATGTGAAATGAATACATAAGTAAGATTAAATTCTTCTTTTAAATCTTTAAAAAGATTAATAACCTGGGCCTGGATCGAAACATCCAGAGCAGAAACTGGCTCATCTGCTATAATAACCCTGGGATCAAGAGCCAGAGCCCGGGCTATACAGATCCTCTGCCGCTGACCCCCGCTAAATTCGTGTGCAAAACTATCGATATACTGGTCCCTGAGGCCAACCAGCGACATCAATTCCTTGACCTTTGATTCACGGCTTTTACGATTGCCAATCTTATGAACGATCATTGGTTCGGCTACCAGTTTTAGTACTTTCCATTTGGGATTAAGGCTGGAGTATGGATCCTGGTAGACAGTCTGGACGTTGCGCCTGTACTGCTTTAACTGTGTCTGATTCATTTTGAAAATATTTTCACCCTCGAAATAAACCTCACCATCCGTCGGGGGTTCAACATAGAGAAGCAATTTACGTGTTGTTGATTTGCCACAACCTGATTCTCCAACCAGGCCAAGGGTTTCACCCTCAAAAATATCGAAGCTGACTCCATCGACAGCTTTCAGAAGGTCATATTTAGTAAAGCTGTCCACTTTTTTGATCGGATAATGCATTTTAAGGTTTTTTACTGAAATTAGAGGGTTCATTTTTTACTTCTCCGATCCTGGTTATATAACCAGCAGCGCACCTTTCTGCTGTTGACTTCAAGCAAAGGTGGAATCTCCTGTGAGCAAATTTCGATACGTTCACTGCAGCGTTCATGAAAACGGCACCCGGGTGGAACAGAAGACATATGTGGTACAGTACCCTTTATTTCCTCCAGTCTGGATTGCTTTTTGGAAATCGACGGAATGGTTTTTAGCAGACCTGTGGTGTAGGGGTGAAGTGGTTTTGCAAAAAGGGTATTAACCGCCGAGTACTCCATTATGTGGCCGGCATACATTACTGCAACCTGATCGGCAATCTGGGCAATTACACCCAGATCATGGGTGATGATCAATAGGCCTGTATCATGGCTTTTTTGCAGCTCCTTCATCAGTTCCAGGATCTGGGCCTGGATAGTTACATCAAGGGCCGTAGTTGGCTCATCAGCAATCAGGATATCGGGTTCGCATGCCATGGCCATGGCGATCATCACCCGCTGTCTCATGCCTCCGCTTAATTGATGGGGGTAATCCTTCATTCGCCGTTCGGGGTTTGAAATTCCGACCATATCTAAAAGTTCAATTATAACAGGGCCTATTTCCTTTCCACTTTTACCCCGATGCAGCTTAAAAACTTCGGCCAGTTGATATTCAATAGTAAAAACAGGATTTAACGAGGTCATCGGTTCCTGGAAAATCATCGATATCTGGTTGCCCCGGACTTTAGCCATCTCACTTTTTTTCAATTTGAGCAGGTTCCGATTTTTAAAAAGAACTTCACCGCTTATCGTGGCGTGCGAAGGAAGCAGCCCCATAACGGCCAGTGCGGTAACGCTTTTGCCACAGCCGGATTCACCGACAAGCCCCAGTGTTTTGCCCTTGTCCAGGCTGATACCGACGCCATCAAGTGCTAAAATTTTGCTGCGGTCGGTTGTAAATTCAACTTTTAGATTGTTAACATTCAGCATTGGCAGATCAGGCAAAAGCAAGCCCCTTTCCTAAGCTTAATTAAAGCCTTAACTTGGAGTCGACTGCTTCCCTCAAGCCGTCGCCAAAAAGGTTGAAAGACAATACTGCTAAAAATATCATTATCCCCGGGAAAAGCGTAATCCACCACTTGCCGAGAATGAGAAAATCTTTGCCGCTGCTGAGCATTGCGCCCCATTCAGGTGTGGTTGGATCGATGCCGACGCCCAGAAATCCCAGGGCGGCAGTATAAAGAATGGCATCGCCGAGCAGGAGTGTCAGGTATACAATAGTCGGAGTTAATACGTTGGGCAGGACATGGCCGACTATAATCCATGTCTTCCCTGCACCCATAGCCCGTGATGCTTCAACATAAGGCATCTCTTTGACCGTTAGAACCGAGCCTCTTACAATACGAGCCAGGCTTGGGATATAGATAATGGCAATAGCCAGCATCGCCTTCTCGATTCCGGTACCCAGGGTAGCAGCAATTACCAGGGCCAGTAAGAGTGGAGGAAATGATAGCAGTATATCGATAAAACGCATGATCACAATATCGATGACTCCTCCAAAATAACCGGAAACCAGACCGATAAAAATACCGACAACTGCAGTTATGGCAATTACTGCATAACCGACCTTTAGAGATATGCCTGTCCCATGCAGGATACGTGAAAGAATGTCTCTGCCCAGATTATCTGTACCAAGGATATGTTCTGTATTACCTTCCCAGAAACCCGGTTCAAAGCTGGCAGCCAGGTTGATTTCAACCGGATCATAAGGAGCAATATAGGGCCCAATAACGGCCAGAATCATTAAAATTACAGCAATAAAGAAGGCGACAACAGCCAGTTTATTTTTTTTGTAAACCCTTATCACTTGCTTGAGTTCGCTGTTCAATAGCCCTTTTCACCTCACCCTGCTACTCGTAGCGAATACGGGGGTCCAGGTATGCATAGAACAAATCAACGATGATATTAATTAGAATAAAGGCAAAAGCAACGAAGAAAACGACGCCTTGGACAACTGGGTAATCCCTGAAACTAATAGAAGTTACCAGCAGACGGCCAATACCTGGCCAGGAAAAGACTGTCTCGGTTAAAATGGCGCCACCCATTAGTTTTGCCAGCTGCAGGCCGACTACAGTCACTACCGGGATCAATGCATTTTTAAGCGCATGTGTATAGACTACTTTTCGTTCTCTGACTCCTTTTGCCCGGGCAGTCCGGATATAATCTTCACTCAGGACATCGAGCATGCTGGAACGGGTTACCCTTACGACCAGGGCCAGAGAGACAGTGGCCAGGGAGAAGGCAGGCATAATAAGGTGTTTTAAAGCGTCAATGAAGGAGTTTATTTTGCCGGCCAATAGAGAATCTATAAGGTAAAGACCGGTTACGCTGGGGATTGATGTCCCCATAGCCAGGCGGCCGGAAACCGGCAGCCAACCGAGGGTAACTGAAAATAAAAATATCAGCATCATCCCAAGCCAGAAAATCGGTATTGATACTCCGAGCAGTGAAAAACCTATCATGGATTGATCGATGATCGTATTGCGGTGTCGGGCAGCACTAACTCCAAAAATGATCCCGAAAAATACGGCAATAAACAATGCAACCACAGTCAGCTCAACTGTGGCCGGAAGCCTGCTCATGATTTCTTCGGCAACAGGCTGGTTGCTCCTGATCGAACGTCCGAAATCACCTCTCATGGCATTGGAAAACCACTGCCAGTACTGAATATGCAGTGGTTCGTTAAGGCCCAGCCTCTCTTCCAGCAAAAGTCTGGCTTCATCCGTGACCCGATCGCCGAGCATTATATCGATTGGATCACCGGGGATCATATGGATCAATAAAAAAACAATAATGCTTACACCAATAAGTGTTGGGATAGTAAGGGCAAGCCTTTTAATGAAATACTTGTATAAGGTCATTAGATTTTACCTTTCAAGTATCCAAGATTAAGAGACTTAAGAAATATTTATTTCATTATAACATGTTGAAGAAATTATTTCAACATATTTTTAAATAAAAAATATATTTCATCTATTAGGAAAATGAATACACCTGGTTTCTTGAGCCTCACAGTGGCATTTGAGCATAGAATAAAGATAAATTTTTCTAAAAAGATCGTATTAATATTAGTATTTTTCAGGTTTCTGGTTTAAAATATAACCAGAAATCACGAAATAAAAGGAGATGCGTCCTTGAAGAAAAAAAATGTAATTATCATCGGTGCCGCCGGCAGGGATTTTCATAACTTTAA
>PWUG01000077.1 GCA_003562605.1 Syntrophomonadaceae bacterium
GTGACCTACGAGTTGTGGTATAAGGTTTACACTTGGGCGATTCACGATAATCGGGGAGCGGGGAAATATTGCTTTACCAATGCTGGCATGGAAGGATCTGTAACCGGAGGAGACTTGTTTCCAAATGTAGGAAAACCGCCTACCAACGCCAAGCTTGAACCGGTGACGATGGTAAATTGGGGCGACACCATCGTCTGGCTTAACGCCCTTACCGACTACCAAAACAACCTTCATGCCACCAACTATGAGCCGGTTTACGCGCTGAACGGCCAGGTCTTGCGAGATGCCTCTTCCGCCAACACAAATCATGAAGCAGTGACAGAATCTGCCGGTAGCGGTTTCCGTCTGCCCACCAATGACGAGTGGGAGATGGCAGCCCGCTGGCGGGGAAACGACAGTACTAATACCGTCCTCGGCTACGCCAATCCCTATTTCACAAAAGGCGACTCGGCCAGCGGGGCCACGGCAAGCTACAAAAACGCCGCCGCTACTGGCGCGGTGGGCTGGTATGATGCTAACAGTGGAGGCAAGACCCAGCCAGTAGGTCAGAAGACCCCTAACGCCCTGGGTCTTTACGACATGAGCGGCAACGTGGGTGAATGGTGCTTTACCCAAGGCAGCAATGACTCAAACCGGGTTATTCGCGGCGGTGTCTGGCGCTACTACGCCAAATACCTGCGAGTGAGCAATGTCTACAGCCTCTGGCCCTCCGCCGCCACCGAGCTCATCGGCTTTCGTTTAGTTCGGAATCCATAACCTTACGATTGTCCCGGATAACCCATTCGCTTGCTGCTTAAAGGGAGGGCCGGCAACATGAGAAGACTTATTGACCGTCCAAAAAACTTTATCTCTTTTTTCAACCCCCGTACAGGCTTCTACATACGCAGCGGCATCATGGATGAAAACGGCCATGACACGGGGGTGGATCCCTTTATGGCTTCCTTTCCGCAATTAATCGATATCGGCATTATGGGCTACTGTAAACACGGAGCTTCAGGCCTGTGCCTGGAATCGGGTGTGCAGTGCTATCAGAGCGGCTCGCAAATAAGCGAACCCAACATGGAGCTTCTTGATTTCCAACGCATTATTGATGAATGCAGGGGCAGGACTTTCCAGGTAGCCTTGGGCGGCAGGGGTGATCCCGACCAGCACGAAAACTTTGGAGAAATTCTCGACTATTGCACTAAAAACGGGATCGTGCCCAACTTTACAACATCGGGTTTTGCACTGAGCGAAGAAAAGGCAAAAATCTGTAGACAGTACTGTGGTGCGGTAGCAGTAAGCTGGTACCGTCACAGCCACACCCTGGAGGCACTTCAAATGCTTCTATCTGCAGGGGTAAAAACCAACATTCACTATGTGCTCGGGCGTAACAGCGTTGAAGAAGCGATCTGGCTCCTCAAAAACAGCCGTTTCCCCGGTGGTATCAATGCGGTCATCTTCCTGCTGCACAAGCCGGTCGGCCTCGGGTTGGATGACAACATTCTCCCACTTAAGGATCCACTCACCGCAGAATTTTTTAAACTAATCGACCGGTCCCATTATCCGTTCAAGCTTGGCTTTGACAGCTGTACCGTACCCGCCCTGATAGAATATGCTCTTGACATCGATCACTCCTTCGTTGACACCTGCGAGGGCGCTCGCTTCAGCTGTTATATCACCCCGGACCTGACAATGCTTCCCTGCAGCTTTGATCAACAGCACCGTTGGAGTTATGACTTTAAAAACGGCAGCATCCTGCAGGGATGGAACAGCCCTGGGTTTGAAGAGTTCCGGGAATGCTTAAAGAACAGCTGTCCTGCTTGCGAAGATAGGCTGAACTGTATGGGAGGATGCCCGATTGAGCGGAAAATTGTTTTGTGTAGCAAGAAATGAGGATGTGAAAACAGCATGTTCTTCTACATTGTCGTTACATTGTTATACTATTACTGCATCTACATGATCATTAAAACTGTGATTAATTTGTTTGATCACCGTGGTCAGGATTAATTGGCAGTCTTCAGTAGAAAAGGAGAAATGATTCTTAACCAGCACCACATATGGAGGGGGAATTCAATAATGAAATTCAGATTGGATTTTGTGACCAACTCAAGCACATCGAGTTTTTATGCATACAGTATTAATGATGAAAAAGTTAGAAATTACATTGAAAGAACTAATATAAGCCTGAAAAGCTGTTTTGATCAAAAAATAGAAGAAGAATTAACAGAAATCGAAAAACTGTTAGGCGCTTCATACGACTCTAAGAAAGATGCTTTAAATTCGCTACGATATCTCAATAAACAATACAAGCTAGGTCTCTCTAAAGAAGACATCTTAAAGACTGAAATATCAGCTAACTATGATGAGTTCACACAAATCCTTGTGGATGAATATGGCATAAATGTCAGCAGCTATGTTGAAACCATCTTTCACGATTCTACTCAAAGGCGCGGTATAATTGAGCTCACAAGTGACATTGCAATAATTGAAGATGCACAGGATGAGAAAGTAGCAAAAGAAAATATCAAGAGATTCGTTGACAACTATGGTTTTTGCCAGGCAAGTTCCGAGGTTGTGACAGCATACTATCTGGTCTTTCAGTCCAAAGGGAAAACCAGTGAAGATATTACTGCAATGCTGGATGAGTATGCCGTTTTGTTAAAAGATTAGGGATATCAGGGCGTTTGTTTCCAGCACAGAAAAAATACTTGTTATTGTAACGAATAGGCATGAGGGGGAATATTTATGGTTGCCCAAATAATTGAACCGATAAAAGGCAGGCTTATTGCCCGGCAAGGGGAGTGGTATTATTTTCTGGACGTTAATAATCATCTTAACAAGGTGCGTATCGACGGCACCGGTCGGTTCAAACTTAATCAGGACTACCCCCAATTCATTATTATCACTGAAAACTGGATTTACTACAGCTGTATCAATGAAAACCGTAGAATTATTAGACTGCAGCATGACGGGCGGGGGCGTACCAGGATCAATGAAGATGAATCATGGTGTTTAAATTCGGTCGATGACTGGCTCTATTACATCAACATAAATGACAAGCGGATGGTTTACAAAATTCGCTACGATGGCACCGAGCGGAGCAAAATCACTGAAGACAGTGCTGCAAGTTTATGCCTGGCAGGCAGGTACCTTTACTACACAAATAGGGATGCTGGCGGTATGCTTTTCAGGATTGAACTAGCAAGCGGCCGCCGCAGCAGGCTAAATGATATTCAAGGGGGGTGGTTAAACATAAGTGATGATTGGCTTTATTATATTAATAATGCCGATAACAATAGGATTTATAAAGCACGCAGTGATGGATCTGCTGTTCATAAGCTGGATGATGGAAGTGCCGAGGCGCTCACGCTTGCCGGAGACCGGCTTTATTTCATTGATACCAGCGATGGACGAAAGCTTTACAAAATGCAAACAAATGGCGAAAACCGTCAGATCGTTAGTCATGACAGAACTGAGCACTTAAGCGTGTGCGGCAACCAGCTATATTACAGTGATATCGGAAATGACAGCATAATCAAAACACTCGTCATCGGTGAACATGAAAAGGAAGAGCCAACAGAATTGTTGTCAGCGAACATTCTTAAAGGCTATATAAGTAAAGGAAGGTTCATCACCCAATATGGTGGCAAGATTTATTATTACAATGATGCATGGCTCAGAGGCAGCAGTTTCGGCGAAATAATCCAATTCAACACTGATGGCAGCGAATGCCGGCAAATCAGCGAGGATAACAGTGAATACGTAATAATTCGGGATGAATGGCTTTATTACAGCAACAAAGGTGATGGCGGAAAAATATACAAAATTCGCACCGATGGTAGCGGACAGGCAAGATTAAACAATAATCGTTCTGTTCACTTACGCATAAGCGGTGACTGGATATATTACATCAACGAAAATGACAAAAATAAGATCTATAAAGTTCGCCTGGACGGCAGTGTTTCTGTCAAGGTAATTGACGACGGTGCGAGCATGTTAACTGCAGAAGACGGCATGCTCTTTTATATTAATTATCGTGACAAAAAATTATATAAGTATGACGCCGATGGCGGTAGTAGCATCAAGCTTACTGACGAAAAGGTTTATGAATATTTCATCGCTGGAGCATGGCTCTACTTCCGGTCTCAAGAGGGTCGGATCTATAAGATAGGCACTGACGGCAGCAACCCAACAAATTTAAACGATAGTAGAGCCCGGAACATAGTTTTGTACGGTGACTGGATTTATTACCAGAACACAGATGATCATGACAGACTCTACAGGACAAAAATTGATGGTAAATCGACTGAACTAATAACTGACGATTCGATTAAACACTATTGCGTTGCTGAGGAGCGAGTTTACTATATTATTAGCGGTGAAGGGGGTGAGATTTACGGGATACATACCGATGGCACTAATAAAGAAAAAATAAATAATGAGAGTTGTGAATTCATTAATGTGATCGGCGGCTGGATTTATTACAATAATGTAAGTGATAACGAGAAGCTCTACAAAATGCGCACCGATGGTAGCAAGCCCTCCGCAATGGAGTATGAAATCAATACCGCTACAAACAAAGCCAGTTCAGCAACAATAGCTGAAAAGGTGGGAATAGATGCACATGTAGACACTGGTATGGGCAAGGCCGGTTTCAAAAAAACAAGCCCCCATGCCAGGGAAGAGGCTATTTATGGCCGTTTTGTAGCGGATAGGCAGGGACGTTTTTATTACAAAGATGACCGAGACAGGCTTTACAGCGTTCAGCATGATGGCAGCGAGCGCCTCTGTATAATTGAAGATGCTGCGTTATGGATAAATATTACCGATGATTGGATTTACTACAGTAACAAAAGTGACGGCTATAAGCTCTACAAAATAAGTACTGCCGGGGGCGACGCTGTCAGGATTAACGAATTCATATCCTTTAACATCTGTTTGTATGGTGACTGGCTTTATTACAGCAATATCAGTGACAGTTCCGCCCTTAATAAAATTTGCCTTGACGGGAGCAACAATACAAAAATCAGCAACATCCGGGCAGGGCAGTTTATCATCGTTGATGATTGGGTTTATTACATTAATAAACAAACCAATAACTATATCTACAAAGCGCGTACAGATGGAAGCGAGCCTACCAAACTTAACTATTCTATCTCGAGCTTTCTTAATTATGCCAACGGAACGCTCTACTACTGTAGCGAAAATGACGGTGGAAAGATATATAAGCTGAATGTTGAAAACAGAATCGTTAGCAGGCTCAATGCTCACAAGTCGTGGGATATAAATGTAGCAAACGAATGGATTTATTATTGTAATAAAGATGATAACGATAAAGTCTATATGTTAAATGCTAGCAGCGGGGCCTGCTTTAAAGTCAACGAAACACAGTCCTGGTATTTAAAGATAATTGGCGAATGGCTCTATTTCAGCAAAGTCACTGAAGGCAAAAAAATCTGCAGACTTCATCTAACAGAAAAAGAGCAAGAAAATCAGGTGGGGTCACTAAAAGGTACTGTTGTACAGGAAGAGAAACCGATTGTAAACGAAATATTATTGGCTTGCAGTGGGGATAGATATACTGGTGATCAAGTTATATTGCCAACACGCAGAATAATTAAGATTGCAGACCTTGAGATCGGTAGTAAAGTCGTTGATTATTCCTGGTATTGGGAGTTTAAAAAAGAGCCCGATTATGAAGGCTTTGGTGAACTCAAACCGGTTGTCTGGATCGTGGTTGGCCGAGATCATTATGAGGTGGAGAGTCAAGTCCCCAATGTCACCTTACTGGCAGAAGAGCTAATTGCCAATCACTGTTTTGATGAATCAAAGTTTTGGGGCAAAACATTGACCACATGGGCAAAGAGCGGCCTGCCGGAAGGCAGGGCAGGTCTGAGGCTATTTTTAAATGGCAATTTAGAACGAGTGGACACCCTAAACTACCATATCTTAACGGCAGGCACCTTAATAAATAATCGCAGCTACTATATCGATAAGCTTAATAATAATTCGACGATTATTCTCAAAAGAGAGCCAAATAATGAGTACGATCCTTATGCAATAGCAGTCCTTGACGAAAACCATAGCATGCTGGGTTACATTCCAAAAGAGCTCGCTGCATTTTTAGCCGGCCTGATGGATCATGGCAAAGAACCGGAAGCCTCGATTATTAATATTCAAACCAGGGCAGAACGCGGCCCGAGAGCAAAAAAAGCTGAACTGGAGCTGAATATTACTTTGGAGTGCGACGATGATATCTGGGATCATATCGAGAGCCGAATACATGGGAAAATGTTTTTTTATAATGCTTTTTCGGATTCTTTCAAGCAGAAAGTCCTGATGACACGTGTGCCTAATCGCGATGCGAATACTGGTGATTTATTCATTACCAATGATAAGGTCTTTGTCCTTTCCCACACAGAGATAAATAGCGATATTGGTTCATCTCCATACAAAACACAATCATCAAAGGGTATTGATTTAAAGGTAGGCACTGTTTTGCCCTTTTTTGCACAAGGTGATAGAACAACAGTTTTTCAAAGAAGGGTTCCCCAAAATTGTGAAGGGTTTCGGTCATATTGGACAAGAACCACCTGTATTTCAGGTTATCAACATAGCCGGTATTACATTTACAGTGGCAATATCCTGAAAGTTGATGTTGACAACGACCGTGGTAGTATTGGTGAATATATTGGCGGAGAAGGTGTACGCCCTGCTTTAAATATCAAGGCCGATACGCTAGTCGTGCCGCTCCTTGGGCGTGATGGAGAATATGAGATATTACCGGTAGAGATGGAGTAAAGGGTTCTTTATAATATATATGGGACACCCTGCTATTCTAACAGAATATGAGGAGGCTTATCATGAGTAAAAAAAAGCAAAAGGAACCTTTGGAAGTAAAGGGAAACACGAATTGGTTCGCGGCGCAACAGGGGGACTGGGTTTATTTATGTGATACAGCGGGCAATTATAACATCTATAAACTTCGTGCAGATGGCAGTGAGCAGAAAAAACTTAACGAAGACGAGTCTTGGTATATAAACTTGGTGGGTGACTGGATTTTTTACAGCAATAAGAGTGACGGAGGGAAAATTTACAAGATCCGTACTGATGGCAGCGAGCGAATAAAGCTTAATGAAGAGAATTCAGTTTATATTAATGTGAGAGGGAAATGGATTTATTATGTTGAGGAAGATAATGGGGGGATTTACAAGATTGATACCGATGGCTTTGGCAAAACAAAACTTAGTAATGATAAGGCTACGTATCTAATAGTAACGGAAGACGGCTGGCTTTTTTACAGCAACAAAGACGATGGAAATAAAATCTATAAAACAAATACCGAGGGCACAGAACGCTCAAAATTAAACGATGCAGGGGCAAGGTATTTAGATGTTCGCGATGAGTGGGTCTACTATCACAACGAAGCAGCAGATGGGAACATTTATAAGATTCATGTAAATGGCAGCCGAGAAAGTAAAATTACCGATGTAGAAGCAGCTCCAAAGAGTGTTGATTTTATTAAGATAGTCGGTGATTGGATTTATTTTATTAATCAAGAAGATGGTTTCAAGATATATAAAGTGCAAAAGGACGGAAGTAGCTTAGAAAAAGTAAATAATGATATGACAAGCTCTTTTATTGTAGAGGATGATTGGATTTACTATGCGGGTGTAGATAAACTCTGTAAGATTCGCACCGATGGTAGCGAATACACACAGTTATGCATGGATGATCCAAAAGATTTGATTTTAATGGGGACTAACTTATATTACATTAACGGCAGCATCGTTAGTAGTGATAGGGACAATTACATTTATAGGATTAGGGTCGATGGCACTGAAAGGAGTAAACTCACTAATGAGAGAGCTTTCGCATTGAGCATGTTTGGTGATTGGTTGATTTATTTTACTGATGGTGGCCTTTTTAAAATGTTAACGGATGGAACACAGCAGACTAAACTTTACTATCATAATGGTGTGTATGTGAGTGAGCTTTTTGTAGAAAGTGGAAAAATATTTTACAAATATCAAAGGGATAAAAAACTTATTAAGATAGATTTGGATGGCAGTGGGAAAATTATGATAGATGAGCATGTGGAACATTTTAGAGTTGCTGGAGATTATATTTATTATTCGAATAAAAAACCGATTTTTCAAAAAGTTAAGACGGATGGCAGCGAGAGAACAAAGTTGAGCAATGATCAAGTTTCAGCATCCGTAATAGATAATGACTGGATTTATTACAGCAACGAAAGCGATGGCCAAAGATTATACAAAATAGGCATAAGCGGTAATAATAGAAGTAAACTAAATTGTAATATTTCCGGTCGAAGGTCATCATATTTTCCGATTGCATCTTTAACTGTTAATGAAGATTTCATTTATTATAAGAATTACAGTGACGGTGGGAAAATTTATAAAGCTGGCATGTATGCAGATGTTAAGGTGATTGATCGGCTTGGTGCGGGTGATGCCTTCACGAGTGGGTTTATAA
>PWUG01000273.1 GCA_003562605.1 Syntrophomonadaceae bacterium
CTTGCTGCACGCCGGGCGGATACCTTGTCCGGCGGAGAAGCACAGCGGGTAGCCATAGCCCGTGCAGTCGCTTTTGAGCCGGAATTGTTGCTGCTCGATGAGCCGACAGCTAACCTCGATCCCGGCAATATTGAGATGATTGAAGATATGGTAATTAAAATGAATAACTTAAGATCGATTACTGTGGTCATGGTCACCCATAATATTTTCCAGGCGCACCGTATAGCTAAAGAAGTTATTTTTATCCACCAGGGGGATATTATCGAGATGGGTGAGACTGAAAAAATTTTTTCAGCGCCAGCGGAAGAGAAAACCAGGGCTTATATCGAAGGGCGAATGGTATACTGAAAAACGGCCCACCGGCTTAATTGAAACCGGCGGGCCATTAAACTTATAACATTACTAACGAGTGGGACTATAAACTATTCTTTCCAGGCAACGAAACGGGCCCAGCAGGAAGCCAGTTCAACACCTTTTTGAAGGAAACAGCCTATGTAGTAACGTCCTGCATCAAGGTGGGCAAGGTCATTACCGAGATTCTCTGCATGCACGATGCCATGCGGGAAGAGATTAAGGTGCATGTCCTGGTAGAATTTATCCAACGGATACATCTCATCCCAATCCTTACCATATTTCTCAATTAGCTTTTGATTAGCTTCCTCAAAAGTCTTCGGATGGAAAATTCGCTGAATCGTGTTCATCGGGTGTTCCATGGCCACACAGTCGACAGCAAGCCACTTAATCTTCTTATCGAAACACCATTTGGCAAAATCCGGTGACGGGCCCGGGTGCCGGATCATATACCTGAATTCGTCAGACTCAGGGCTGTCCCAGCCATATTTAGAATATCCCGTCTTAATGATTAAGATGTCGCCTTCTTTAACTTCGACAACTTTTTCGATCATTTCGGGGGTATAAACACTGGTATCACTGACCATTTCTGAAATATCGGCGATCGCTCCCGGTCCTGTCCAGAAATCAAGCGGAGTTTGCCCGATCGTCCGCCCGGCAGCGTGGAAGTGTGGTTCACCATCCATATGGCTGCTTAAATGGAAGCTGGCCTTACAATGGGCATTATTTCGGCCAAGCCCGAAATACTGGCCACCAACCCGCTTGGTATATTGTAATATCAAAGGGATATAGTTAGCCCACTGCGGGGTCTGGACACTGAAGGGAATTGAAAGATCATACATCTTCGACTCTTTCATGGCAGCAAAGAAATCATCTTCGCTCATTCCGTCAGGAGCCTGGATTGCAGCTACTCTTGACCAGGCTGATTCAACTTCGCAGAATGGAATTGCACCAATAAAAAACCAGGCCCGCTGATTTACCAGTTCCTTGATCTGGCCACCCAGCGATTCGACCAGGAGCAGTCCTGCTTTCGGCATTATACTGTGGGTTAGTTTATAGTATTCATCAACCGGAAACATCTCATCCCAGGTCTTACCGTGAGTTTCCTTCAGCTTGGCTTCTGCTTTCTGAAACTCACGATCATGCATATAGCGGATATTGGTATTCATAGGGTGCTCAGCACAGCCACAGTCGACACCGATAACCTTAAGTTTTTTCTCCAGGGCCCACTCAAAGAAGCCGGGCGCCGGGCCTGGATGGCGAACAAGGTAAGAAAACTCCTTGTTGTCGATACCACCCTGGGCATTGGGGTTCTTAACATCAGGTTGATCATAGGTATACCGGTGATACCCGGTATTAATGAATAGGATGTCGCCTTCCTTGACCTTTACCCTTTTTTCGATCATTTCGGGTGTGTAAAGACTAAAGTCGGAGACTTCATCGGAGATATCTACGACAACACCTTCGCCGCTTATATCTTGCAACGGAATATCCGCTATCGAACGCATACCGGAGTGAAAAGCGGTTGGGCCAACGAGGTGGGTCCCTGTATTGTTTGACCATTCGATTAGCTGACCATTTGCACCCTGCCCGCCGTGATAAGAACCGGTTACACGCTTAAAAAAGTGCACCTGCAATGGCATTTCACCGGGCCACGGGGGAGTGAATATACTAAGAGACTGGGTCAAATCATACCATTTTGACTTACTGAGCAACTCAATCATGTTTTTACTCATGGCAACCTCCAGTTATTAGGATTGTTAAATATATTGAAACCGCCAAGCTAAAACGACTTTATGCTAAGAAAATTATAGCAATAGGAATCTACAAATGTCAAACAGCATATAATTACTATTACACTTCGCATAACAATATCCTTTAGAGTGTTGTAATAAATCACGACCCTCCTTTTGTGATTAAACTACATTAAATATCGGGCTATGAAAATACTTTTTTGTCAAAACACTATTCATAGGAAAAACGGCTGCCGGTTAAAAACTACCCGGCAGCCGCTTAAATTATAAGGGGAGCAAGGGGAGGGGTTCCTTATCTCACCAATAGCTTAATCATTTAGAAATGTCCTCTATATATTTACTCAGCTCCGCTTCGATCTTTTCATCAAGCGGCGGGGCCTGGTAATCCTGGAGCACCGTTTTGCAGTATTCATGGGCCCGTTGCGCGGTTTCAGTAAGTTCCTTCACTCCTGCATAGTTATCCCTGGCGCTGATTATCGGGATTCGCATATCTTTCATATGCTTAAAGGTATGTTCATCGGCTATAAAGTTCCCTCCGCCACCAACTTTCATTATGGTATCAACCGCAAGGGTATCTTCGTTGATCGTAAAACCCTGGCCAAATGACTTGGCCATACCAAGCATTTCGTCGTCTATGACAAACTTTTCATAAGACATGGTCATATAGTTTTCCAACAAACCTGCCGAGTGGAGCATGAAGTTTATACCGCTGATCACGCTTGTTAAAAGAAGCATCATCGATTCAAAGCCGCTTTGTGAATCAGGTATCAAAGCATCGGTTAATGAGCCGCCGCCACGGGAAGGTAGGCCGTAAAAACGGGCCAGCTGGGCAATCACGGAAAACATTTTTACCGACTCGGGGCTGCCGATGGCAAGGTTACCGGTTCTTAAATCGACGACACTCGAAGCTGAGCCAAAAACAACCGGTGTGCCGGGATTTATCAGCTGAGCCAGAACAACACCCGAAAGTATCTCGGCGCTCTGCTGAACAACGGAACCGGCCAGGGTTACTGCCGAAGTCGTCCCGGTCATGGCCAGAGCGGCAATTATTACCGGCTGATTATTACGGGCATAAACCATCAATGCATCAAGCATGCGCGGATCAAATTGCAGGGGGCTGTTGGTATTGATCAGCGATATCAGGGCAGGGTTTTTCCTGACATTGTCTAACCCGCCTAAAACAATTCCAGCCATCTCCAAGCTTTCCTGCGCTTTTTTACCGCCCATTGCACTGCCCATCAAGCATTTGTCAGTGTATTTTACCGCGGCATGGAACATTTTTGCATGCCTGAGGTGATCATCAATATCATTAGGTTCAACAAGCACTCCACCTACCACATCAAGGTTTTCGCTGTAGCCGGCAAGCTTGGTAAACGCCAGGTAGTCTTCGTAAGTTGCATTTCTTCTCTCGTTTTGAACATAGTCCATAACATAGGGAGAACCATATCCGGGAGCATGCACGGTATTATTACCGCCGATAATAACGCTATTCTCCGGATTCCTGGCATGCAGGGTAAACTCGGCAGGGGCCTGGGCAACTTGCTCCATAACCATTTCCGGGGGAAAATATACTTTTTCGCCTTCAACCCTGGCTCCCCCTTTTTTCAAAATATCCCTTGCTTCCTGTGAGTGAAACTCGATGCCGTTTTTTTCAAGTACAGCAAGGCTTGCCTGGTGTATCTTTTCCAACTCGTCCTCTTCCAGGTAGTTCAAAGCTTTTAACACACGGCTAATCATTTTTTATCACCCTTCCATAAATGTGCCGCTTAAAAAAACTCACTGCAAGTTTAACACCCGGGCCGATATCTAAACTAATTTATCGGCTCGCGCTGCTTTCAGGTAGTTCATAGCATAGGGATCAAGATTCAATATTACTTCGGCAGCTTTAACCAGGCTCATTTTCTTCTTGTCAAGTGGGTCAACAATTGCAGAATCCATCCCCCTGCCCATAGCCAGGACAATAAAAGCCTGGTTCAGTAAAGCGCGGTGCGGCAAACCAAAAGAAATGTTACTTAAGCCGCTGGTAATATGAGCTCCGGATCCAAGAGAGGCAATTCTTTCAATGGCATCCAAGGCCTGAGGCCCATATTCTCCGTTAACGCTAACCGGCTTAATCAGCGGATCAAGAAACACTTTTGTCAGATCTATACCGTCCTTATCGAGATCAGCAAGCAGTCTTTTTGCTACTTCGAGCCGGTCATCGGCCGTTTCAGGCATACCTTCATCACTCATGCAGAGGGCCACAACCTGGGAACCTGATTCTTTTACCAGGGGTACAACCTGGCTGTAACGTTCTTTCTCGGCGCTGATCGAGTTAATCATCGGGACGCCCTTATGAACTTTCAATGCCGCTTCCAGGGCTTTAGGATCCGGGCTGTCAAGGGCCAGGGGCTTGCTGACAACTTCCTGACATTTCTCCACGAGCCAGATTAAATGTTTAGCTTCATCGTGAACATAAGCCCCTGCGTTGACATCAATAAAATCTGCGCCTGCTTCTTCCTGCCTCACAGCCAGGTCCTGAATGTATTTAACATCCTGCTCATCAATAGCTTTTTTTATTGCCTTACGGGTTGAGTTAATCAATTCACCTATTATAATCATTTTCGTGCTTACCGGTTTTAATCTAACCGGCAACTAAGCCTCCTCAATGTTAATTATTAATCACTCCACGGCCGGCCTACAGCCGAAACTTCAATTGTGCTCTCAATAAAAAGTTTTTGCTCAGGGTTATCGCTATCGGAGGTCGAACTAAGTTTGCTGTACCTGTCAAAACGTTCGACCATTGTTTCAATATCTGAGGCACCGGCTTCAACGGCCTGTTCATAAACATGTTTTTGGCCCTCATTGCAGGCATATTCGATAGCCTCATCAAAAATCATAAAAAATTCTCTCCTGCGAGGAGTGTGAACCAAAAAGCCTCCGCCTTCGCCCGGTTTAACAAGGATTGTAATTCTTTCAACTGCTTTACCGCTAACTGTTCCAACTGCATTAGCAACTTCGGCAAATTGGGGAAGGTACAGTTCCGACTGTAGCCTTTCAGCAAGTTCAGGGAAATATGCGTCAACAGGAGCGCCAACAGCCACTATCGGGTGTTTTAAGCCTGTTGCAAAATTGACCTGGTGATCTTTGTTTTCTTCACCCCTGCTTAAGATCTTTCTCAGAATATAGGTACTGCCCTCTTCATCAAGCAAAGAAAATTTTGCACCTTCTTCTTCCAGAAGACGGTCGATTATAAGCCCGGCCAGTTTAAAGAGGATCTCATCCATTACAGAACTGACGAATAGTTCTACAGAGGTATGATAGCGACTGGCCAGCATAGCTGTGCCTAATTCTGCTGCCCGCTTTTCCCATAGATTCAATCTGCCATTTACATGTAATACATCGGTTGGTGTCAGCGATGCACGGTGGACAGAGGCAACATTAACCAGTCTCTGCCAGGGTAAAAGATCAATTTCTTTTTTTAGTTTTTTACTGACATGATGCAGTGTGTGCGGCCCTTCTTTGATTAAATCGATAATCTGCTGCTCAGTTGCAGTTAACTTAATATTGATCGGATCCCTGATATAGGTCAGGATTGTTGTGGGCTGTGTATCCATCGAGGAATAGTCAATTGGCCTGATCTCTTCCAGTTCATGAACCAGGTAAGGATATTGTGCTGCTATCCAGGAAAGCGGGAACACTCTTTGCGGGCCTATTGACAGCACTGCATTTTTTGAAACCTGGATCAAGCTATCCCCGCCGAGGCCAATAGTAGTAATATGCGCGGCCTTAACCCTGGTTAACCATCCGCCAACCATTGCACCCTCTTTATTAAGGGAAGGGCGTCCATCGTTAAGCACAGCAACATCGGTAGTTGTGCCGCCCATATCGATGACGATCCCTTTTTGTACGCCCGTTAAGGTCAGGGCGCCTATAATGCTTGCTGCCGGCCCGGACAGAATAGTTTCAATCGGTTTTTCCCGGGCCATGGCCTCGCTGATCAAACTGCCGTCTCCTCTAACCACCATCAGGGGAGCTACAATTTCCAACCGTTCCATGCCCAGTTTAACCGAATCCATTAAGTCTGTAATCAGAGGCATTAAACGGGCATTTAGTACTGCTGTTACCGTCCGTTCATGCATGCCCAGATCAGTGCTGAGTTGGTGTGCTGCAACTACCGGGTATCCTGTGAGTTTGCGAACCAGTTCGGAAATTTGTATTTCCTGAACCGGATTACGAACACTTAAGTATCCTGATACGGCAAAGGCATCAACCTGATCTTTCATCTCTAAAATTGCCTCTTCAGCAGCAGTCAAGTCGAGTTCTTCTGTCACCCGGCCTTTAATATTACAACCGCCGGCTATGGAAGTATGGTAAGGAGTAGGTAGGCCCTGGCGGGGTTCAAACCCGATCTGGATCAGGCCTACCTCTGCTCCCTGTCCTTCAACAATAGCGTTGGTGGCAAGAGTAGTCGAAAGTGAGACCATCTTGATCTGTCCGATATTAACCTGGTTCTTGTTTTTCTTTTTGAGCTCATCAATCAGGTTGTCGAGACAGCGATTTATGGCAAGCGTCAGGTTATGCCTGGTAGTTTCGACTTTAGTTGCAGCTTCCACCTTTTTTGAATCGAGGTTAAATATAACCCCATCGGTAAAAGTTCCACCTGTGTCGATCCCCAGTGCTAAGTTTGCCATAATATATCCCACCAATTAAAGAAGGTTTGCTACTTGTTCAATTTCGATTCTGCGTTGGCAATGATATCCTTAATCTTTTGCTGAACATCTTTGGACAGAGGCTCGGGCTCATAGTTTTCAAGGATATCGATTACTTTTTCATTGGCTTTATCAAAGAGTGTTTTACTGCCGGCAGCGGCCCAGTTTTCGTAGACCTGTCTTTCAAAGAGCTGCGGATACCAGGTTTCGTTTCTAAAATGTTTCATGGTGTGTTCTTCGCCGAGGAAGTGGCCGCCGGGACCGACCTGATCGATAACATCAAGAGCCAGTGTGTCCTCGTTGACCTCGATACCGTTGACAATTTTACGGGCTATCCCGATCAGATCGTTGCATATTGTCAGGTATTCCAGGGAAGCTGTGTTGCCGTGCTCGATATAGCCAACATCGTGGTTCAGGTTAGGTCCTGACTGGGCAGTCAGCAGAATAGACATTGCACCTTCGATCAGGGCCTGCTCGTCGACAACTTTGGCGTCTGTACATCCGCAAGTTCCAAACATGGGTAGATCAAGATAGTCGGCAATGTCGGCAAGTCCGGCCATCATCAGGTCAAATTCAGGTGCACCGTAGGAGAAAATAGTAGTCTGCATATCCATAACGGTAAAGACACCGCCCATGATGAAGGGACTGCCTTCTGATGTTACCTGGTTTAAAACCAGCCCGCTCAGGCTTTCAGCAAGCCCGTTGGCCATTGCCCCCGCTAATGTTGCCGGCACAGTTCCACCGGCCATGATGCATGGGGTATAAACCACAGGCAACCCCTTTTTCGCTGCCAACATCAGTTTACGAGCCGAGTCATTGGGGTGCTGCAAAGGGGAAATCGGCTCTGCATAGAGTGTCAGGAAAGGGTTATTCCTCAGCTCAGTTTCGCCACCGGCAATTATTTCGCACATCTGGATTATGTCAGAATAGCCGGGTTCATCGATAGCAGTGATAACAATCGGCTTCGATGTATTGAGGACCATCGCCTCAAACTGGTAACGGTCGTAAACCAGCTGGTGAACATCCTGGACGATACCCAGGGACATCACAAAATCAAGGTTCGGCAAAGCATCGATAACCTTGGTTGCCATCTGGACTGTCTTGCGGCTGGCTTTAATTCTTTCCTGGGTGTAGGGGTCGATGAAGTTAGGGGTATCAGACCCGGTCCCGAAGTAAGCATTGCCACCTTCCATCTCCATAACTCTTTTACCGGTTCTGCTGTTACACAGCGAAACCTTGCGAGGCACAGAATTCAGAGCTTTTTCAACGAGCCGAAACGGAATGCGCACCCGCCTGCCGTCAACCTGGCAGCCGGCTTTTTCCATTCTATCCACAGCTTCGTCGTCTAAATAGGTAACCCCGGTTCTTTCCAGGACTTCCATTGCCGCAGCTACTAAACGGCGGCACTGGTCATCGGAGAGAACCTGCAGGAAGTTAGATTCTTGTGACTGATAATTACTTTTCATTTTCCCAAACTCTCCTTTCTCCACTAGGTTTAAGAATAGTCATACTTAACCGACCAATTTCAGGGCCAGGTCTTTGGCTGATGCTGCATCGGGAGCCCATCCATCTGCGCCGATTTCGTCGGCAAAATCC